>NZ_JBYSZR010000003.1:0-256319 GCF_058787375.1 Stenotrophomonas sp. FW305-3-2-15-E-LB1 | reverse complement strand
ATGCTTGTCGGTCCCTCCACCCTGGCTCCTACATACCTCGTAGGAGCCGGGGGGAACATACAAGCCATGCTCGGCTGGTTCTTTGAAGAGCAGCCGAGCATGGCTCGGCTCTACAACATCCAAAGCCAACAGCAGTCGAGCACGGCTCGACTCTACAAACGCCAGAGCAGCCGAGCGTGGGCTCGGCTCTACAACTACAACGCTCCGGTTACTTCGCCGAGACCCGCCACACCACATCGCCGACGTCGTCGGCCACCAGCAGCGCGCCGTCGGCGTCCATCGCCATGCCCACCGGCGCACCCATCAGGGTCTTTTCATCCTTGGAGGTGAAGCCGCTGACCACGGCCTCCGGGCGGCCGGTCGGCTTGCCGTCCTTGAAGGCCACGTAGACCACTTCGTAGCCGCTGAGCGGCGAACGGTCCCAGCTGCCGTGTTCGCCGATGAAGGCGCCACCGTGGTACTTCGCCGGCAGCGACTGGCCGGTGTAGAACAGCAGGCCCAGCGGCGCCACGTGCGAGCCGATGGCGTAGTCGGGCACGATCGCCTTGGCCACCAGGTCCGGCCGCTGCGGCTGCACGCGCTCGTCCACGTGCTGGCCGTAGTAGCTGTAGGGCCAGCCATAGAAGCCGTCTTCCTTCACCGAGGTCAGGTAGTCGGGCACTAGGTCGGCACCGATCTCATCACGCTCGTTGGCTACGGCCCACAGCTTGCCGGTGCTCGGCTCCCAGTCCAGGCCGGTGGGGTTGCGGATGCCCGAGGCGAAGATGCGGCTGCCGCGCGTGGCCACGTCCACTTCCAGCACGACCGCGCGGCGGTATTCGACGGCCAGGCCATTTTCGGTGATGTTGCTGTTGGAACCCACGCCCACGTACAGCTTGCTGCCATCGGGGCTGGCCAGCAGCTCCTTGGTCCAGTGGTGGTTGATGGTGCTGGGCAGGTCGGTGAACTCGCGGCCCTTGTCGGACATGCGGGTTTCGCCGGGCACGTAGTGGTACTGCATGATGTTGCCGGTGTTGGCCACGTACAGCGTGTCACCGATGAGCTGGATGCCGAACGGCGAATGCAGGCCTTCGATGTAGACGTGCTGGGTCCAGGCATCGGTACCCGGCGTGCGGCGCAGCAGGGTGACCCGGTTGCCGCCCTTGCCGGCCTTGCCCGAGCGCGCCTTCACCTTGCCGGCGATCCACTGCTTGGGCGTGGTGACCGGTTCTTCGCCGGGGCCATTGCCTTCCACCACCAGCACGTCGCCGTTGGGCAGGGTGAGCAGGCGGCGCGGGTGCTGCAGGTTGGCGGCGATGCGTTCGATCTTCAGGCCGTCGGCCACGGTGGGCGACTGGCCGTCGGCCCAGCCCACGCCCTTGGGCACCTGCATGGGCGGCATGAGGAAGTTGGCCGGCTTGGGCAGCGGCGGCTGTGCGCCGGACTGGTCGGCCGGGTGGTACTCAGCCTTGCCGGCGCAGGCGGCCAGCATCACCGCCAGGGAAAGGATGCCCAGCGTGGGCAGGATGCGATCAGCCATGACGACCTCCGTGCAGCACCGGCAGCTGCAGCGACAGCAGGATGAAACCGATGGCGATCAGGCCCACGGTCAGGGCGGAGAGGATGGTGCCCGGCACGGCCACCGCGTAGGCGTCGCGGCTGTGCACGAAGGCATTCCAGATGGCCAGCACGATGGCCACCAGGTTGAGCAGGAAATCCACCCGGTCCACGCCGGTGGCGGTGCCGTTGCGGCGCCATACCGCAAACAGGTTGATCAGCCGCGGAATGATGGCGATGAGCAGGCCGAAGGTGATCAGCCAGGCCGCGGCCTTGCCCCACATCACCTCGGCGGTGTTGAGGTAGAGGATGTCGAAGATGAGGGCGCCGACGAAGAAGCCGAATGGTATCGGGTTCAACAGGCTGAAAAGCGTGGTGCCCGGGCCGCGATGGGCCTGGGCGACGGGGTTGACCATGGTCGTGCTCCGAAGGGGAAAGGTTGCACGGCCGTAGTAGCACAGCCGGCCGGGAGGTCGCGCGATGATGGCCGGTCGCCCCCGCCCCCTGCTTGGATGGATGTGCCACGAGGGATGTGCCGACCAAGGCAGTAGATCCACGCCATGCGTGGATGGAGATCGGCGCTGCCTCTCAGGGAACGTAGACCAGATGCAGGCTGTAGGCGAAGCCGGTTTCGGTTTCGGTGATGGACACATCCATCACCAGGTCACTTCGCCCTTCTGCAGCCGTGTGCAGGTCGACCAGGACCTTCCAGCGCTCGCCATCCCACTGGCTGACCGAGGTTTCCCAGGTGGCCTCGGGAAGTGGCACCAGGGTTTCCCCGTAGTCCTGGATGATGTCGGTGATGGTCTCCCACGTATCGGCCGTGCGCAGGCGAACGTCCGCTGCGTCGGGCGCGCGGCCTGAGGCGATCTCGTTGGCCATCCAGGTCAGGGTGGGGCGGAACGCCTCGTCCACGGCGACTTCGATGTCCGGGTCTTTCCTGACCATGTGTCTTCCTGGGAAAGCGGGCGGCGATCCGCGGTTCAAACATGATGGCATGGGTGGGATGGCCACGCCTGGCGGCCGGGGACCATGGCGCGGAAGGATGTGCCGACCAACGGTCGGCACCCACCAGAGCGGTAGATCCACGCCATGCGTGGATGAGCGCCGGCACGAGGGTCGTTATTCCCGGCCGGAATAAGTGTTTGTGACGCGCTTTGCACAACCGCATCTTCGCGCGAAGAAGAGGTAGGGGGTTCTTCGTTGTGCTGCGTTTGGCCAGGGGCGATGGGGCAGTTCCGCCCCGCCGTTCTGCCATGCCGATTCACAACAGAAGGACTCGTGTATGAAGCGAAACACGCTCCGCACCGTGCCACCGCGTTCCGCGCGGCTGGCCCTGGCCACTGCGCTGGTACTGGGCAGCCTGGCTGCCAGCGCCCAGGCGCAGCAGGCCGATCCCCTGGCCAACCTGCAGTGGCACCTGCTCAACACCGGGCAGGCGCTAACGGCCGACACCCTGCCGGTGGCGGGCAACGATCTCAACGTGGATGGCCTGTACCGCAATGGCATCCGCGGCCAGGGCGTGGTGATCGGCATCGTCGATGACGGCCTGCAGATCGCCCACCCCGATCTGGCCGCCAACGTGGCGGCGGTGCCCGGCAGGAACTTCGCCAACGGCTCCACCAACCCCTCCCCCTCCAACCCCGATGCCGACCACCACGGCACCATGGTCGGCGGCATCGCCGGCGCGGTGGGTGCCAACGGCGTGGGCGTGCGCGGCGTGGCCCCGGCGGCCACGCTGAAGGGCTTCAACGTGCTGGCCTCCAACGCGCAGGGCAACCAGCTGAGCAACATCGAATACTCGTGGTGGGATGGCACCGAATCGGCCGACGTGCAGGTGTTCAACAACAGCTGGGGCGCCGGGCCGGGCAACCCGAACCTGCCACTGGCCTTCAGCCAGAACGATGTGGCGTCCTATGAGCAGGCACTGTCGGGCACGCGTGGCGGCCGCGGTGGCATCTACGTGAAGTCGGCCGGCAACAACTTCAACAACGCCTCGGTCAGCCAGACCCAGGATGTCTGCACCACCGATACCAAGAACCGCAACACGGGCTGCGTGCCGGCCGGCCGCGACCCGCGCAACAACCTGTTCAACGTGATCACCGTGGGTGCAGTGCGCGCCGATGGCGTGCGCTCGTCGTACTCGTCCACCGGTTCGGCACTGTGGGTGTCGGCCTTCGGTGGCGAATACGGGCTGCAGGCGCAGTACGTACCGGGCCTGGTGGCGCGCGCCTACGACCCGGCCATCGTCACCACCGACGTTGGCGGCTGCACGGTGGGCAGCAACAAGAACAGCGCGCGCGAGAACAGCCTGGACAGCAACCTGTCGGCCATCGACAGCACCTGCAACTACACGGCCAAGATGAACGGCACGTCCGCCTCGGCGCCGATGGTGTCCGGCGTGGCCGCGCTGGTGCTGGAAGCCAACCCGCGCCTGAGCTACCGCGACGTGAAGTACATCCTGGCCACCACCGCCACCCGCACCCATCCCAACCAGCCGGCGGTGACGCTGGCCGATGGGCGCACGCTGGTGCCGGGCTGGACGGTGAACGCCGCTGGCCGCGCCTTCAGCAACTGGTATGGCTTCGGCGTGGTGAATGCCGCACGCGCGGTGCAGGTGGCCGATACGTTCCAGTCGCTCGGGCCACTGCTGGACACCGGCTGGCGCACCACCACCCGCAGCGTGGCGATCGGCAGCACGTCGGCCACGGCCGGCCGGCTGACCTTCCAGGTGGCCAATGGGGCGCGCAACGTCGAAAGCGTGCAGCTCGGCTTCCGGGTCAACCACAGCAACACGCGGCAACTGCAGTTCGTGCTGGTATCGCCCAGCGGCACGCGCAGCGTGGTGCAACCGGCGTTCACCGCCATCGGTTCCGGCACGGGCGGCGTGCAGCGCAACTTCACCAACTGGGATCTGCTGTCCAGCAACGCGTTCCTGGATGAAAGCGCCACGGGCACGTGGACGCTGGAAGTGACCGACATGGGGCAAGCCGCCGGCGCTGCATCGCGCGGCAACCTCGAATTCTTCAAGATCCGCGTTCTGGGGCACTGATGATGAAGACAACCATTCTGTTGAGCACCCTCGCCTTCGCGGCGATGACCGGCCCGGCCTGGGCGCAGAGCACGGGCGCCACGCCGGCGGCGCGCACGCTGTCCACCGTGGATGTGCAGGCGCTGAAGGCGGAGGCGACCGGCCGCTCGTTCGATGTGGGCGGCAACCGCTTCCAGCTGGCGCCCACGGTGGCCGTGCAGCAGGCGGCCAGCGGCCAGTTCCAGATCACTCCATCGGCGGCGGCGACCAGCGGCTCGCGCAGCAAGCGTTCGCTGGGTGCTGCTGATGCGGGTACCCGCAAGTTTGCTGCTGCGGTATCCAGCGATGGCGCGCCGGTGGTGGCGACATCGCGGGTCAAGGTGTTCTTCACCGATGCGGCGGCGGCACAGAAGGCGGCGGCGGCCACTGGCGGTACGGTGGTGAAGGTGTCGAAGGCTTCGGGGCGGGCGATTGTGGAATACCCGTCGGTGAACGCGGCGCTGGATGCCACGACCAAGCTGCTGTCGACCGCGGGTATCCGCGCGGCGGAGGCGGACCTGGTGCAGTGGGAAGAGAAGAAGTGATCTAGGGCGTTGTGTGGTGCCCCGGCCGGTGTGCCTCTCCCGGTCGGCCGGGGTTTTGTGCCGACCAACGGTCGGCACCCACCAGAAACACATGCCGACCAACGGTCGGCACCCACCAGAAGCACATGCCGTCCAGCGGTCGGCACCCACCGGAACCACATGCCGACCAACGGTCGGCACCTACCAGAACTACATGCCGGCCAGCGCTTCCACCAACGCATCCATCTGCTGCGGCCGGGTGAACACCGAAGGCGTGACCCGCACGCACGCGCCGGATTCCAGGCCATCACGATGCGTGGTGAATACCCGGTGCTCATCCAGCAGGCGCTTCTGCAGCGCCATGTTGTCGGCCACGCTGGTGCGCCCGCGCAGGCGGAAGCTGGCCAGCGCGCTGGCCAGTGCCGGGTCAGGCGAGGACAGCACTTCCAGATGCGCCATCTGCCGGGCGGGCACCGTCCAGCGCTCGCGCAGGTAGCGCAGGCGCGCCTGCTTGTTGGCCGCACCGATGCGCTGGTGCAGGGCAATGGCTTCGGGCAGCGCCAGGTACGCCGCGAAGTTCACCGTGCCAGTGTGCACGCGGCTGCCGACGCGGCCGTCGTCCGCCTCGCCCATGTACGGATCGAGGTCGGCCACGCGGCCCTTGCGGACATACATCGCGCCCACGCCCACCGGTGCGCCAATCCACTTGTGCAGGTTGATGCCCACGAAATCGGCCTTCAGGTCCGGCACGGCGTAGGCGATCTGGCCAAAACCATGGGCCGCATCCACGATCACATCGATACCGCGCGCACGCGCACGTTCGGCGATCTCGGCCACCGGCAGCACCAGGCCATGGCGGTGGCTGACCTGGGTCAGCAGCACCAGCTTCAGCTTGGGCAGCCGCGCGAAGGCGGCATCGTAGGCCTGCAGGATCTGCGCGTGGTCGGGCATGGCCGGCAGGGCGATGCGCTCCACCTGTACGCCACGGCGCTGCTGCAGCCAGCGCATGGCGCCGATGATGCTGTCGTAGTCCACGTCGGCGTACAGCACCTGGTCGCCGGGCGCGAGGCGGTTGTAGCCGCCGATCAGGGCCAGCATCGCCTCGGTCGCACCACGGGTCAGCGCGATCTCATCGGCACCCACGCCCAGCATGTCCGCCACCTGGCGGTGCACGGCCATGTACTCGGCGGGGAAGGTGTGCCGCCCGTACCAGGCGTTGCCACGGTTCACCTCGGCGGTGTGCCGCTGGTAGCTGGCCAGGGTCTCGCGCCCCATCGCGCCCCAGTAGCCGTTTTCCAGGTGGTTCACTTCATCGGTGATGTCGAAGTGGCTGGCCACGGCGGCCCAGTAGCCTTCATCGCGGGCCAGCACGTCCGGCGCCACGGTCGTTGCAGGAATTTCCATGGCCGCAGGGTAGCGTGCAGCAGCCATGGCAGGCAGTGAAGACAGCGCTGCGGCGGCCGGCAGCAGCGTGCCGGCGCGCAGCAGGTTACGGCGGCGGCTGTCCATCAGAAGGTCAGCCGGTACTGCGCGTACACGTTGGCACCGTCGGTGTCGTAGGGTGCGTTGCGCGAGTAGATCAGGCCGCGGCTGGCCTGGAAGGTCGCCTCGTCCGGGTAGCGGTCGAACACGTTGTCCACGCCCACGCGCAGGCTGTGGTGCTCGTTGATGCGGTAGCCCACGGCCAGGTCGAGGAAGGTCATGTCACCGAAGCGCTGGTAGATGTCGCCGGCCGCGTTGCCGGTCGAATCGGTCCACGCGCCGTAGTAGCGCACGCGCGCCATCAGCGACCACGCGCCCACGTCCCAGCTGCCGGTGAAGCTGCCCTTGTGCTCCGGCAGGCGGTCTTCGAACAGCACGCGCTGGGTTTCGTTGGTCGCCACCGAAGTGCTGCCGTTGTCCACGCGGGTGCGGTTGAAGTTGTAGGCCAGGGTCAGCGTCATGCGGCCGGCGCCGAGGTCCCGCAGGTAGTTGCCGACCACGTCCACGCCACTGGTGGTGGTGTCGAAATCGTTGGTGAAGTAGTTGACCGAGGTGTAGCCCAGCGGATTGGGCGTGCCGGCGGGAATGGCGAAGCTGGCCGACTGGCTGAAGCGGTCGGTGAGCTTGATGCGGTACACATCCACCGAACCGGACAGGCCCATGTCGGTGCGCCAGGTCAGGCCGAGCGAGGCGGTGCGCGATTCTTCCGGGGTGAGCGGCTTGGCACCGAGCAGCTGTGCCAGCGGATCGTTCGGCGACAGGCGGCCGCTGGTGAAGATCTGCAGGGTGCGCGTGTCCAGGCCCTGGCTGGTGCTGGTGGTGTTCAACTGCGCCGGGGTGGGCGCGCGGAAGCCGGTGGAGAACGTGCCGCGCAGGGCTACGTCCGGAGTGATGGCAAAGCGCGCCGACAGCTTGCCGTCCACGGTACTGCCGAAGCTGGAGAAGTCTTCATAGCGGCCGGCGGCACCGATGCTCCAGCGTTCGCCCAGCGGCACTTCCATATCGACATAGGCAGCATGGCTGCGCTGGTCCCACTTGCCCGCCTGGCTGGCCGAGAAGCCCGGCGCGCCGTTGGAGTTGGCTTCCAGGCCGGCCACTGCACCGGGGCCGACCGCGTACGAGGCCGGGTCGCCGGCGCGCACTTCATAGGTTTCCTGGCGGAACTCGGCACCGAAGGCGACGTTGACCGGCTTGGCCAGCGCGGCCACGTCCCATTCGTAGTTGAAATCGACGTTGGCGTTCTTCTCGGTCTGGGTCAGGCGGCCGAGGTCGAACGAGGTCGGGCTGTCCGGGCCAAGCGAGGCATTGATGGAGTTGTCCAGGCTGTAGTCGATGGCATTGCGGCCATACGACGCGCTGGCATCCCAGCGCAGCTTGGGCGTGATCTCACCACGCAGGCCACCCACCAGCTGCAGGTCGTTCTGCACGTTGCCGTACTGCGGGCTGAAGCCCACCGGATAGAGCGAACGCAGATCCCAGCCGGGGAAGATGCGGGTGGTGCGGTAGGCGCCGGTGGTGGTGTCCGGGTTGCGCCAGTTGAAATCGCTGACGCCATCGCTGTGGCTGTACAGGCCGAAGGCGTAGACCTCCAGCGTATCGCTGGCATTGGCCTTCAGGTTGAAGCCCACGCGGCGGCTTTCCAGTTCCGGCTGGCCCCAGCGCTGTACGGGGTTGGGCACGTCCAGATCGGGATGCGCGGCCTGGAAGGCGATGGCATCGGGACGCTGGCGGGTGCGCGAGGTGGCATCGGAGTTCGACGATTCGGCGAACAGCGCCAGGCTGCCGTAGTCGCCCAGCGCCCAGCCGGTGCGGGCGCTGAAATCACGCGAGGCACCATCGCCCTGCGCGTACTGCGAGTAGCCCGCAGTGATCTCGGTGCCCGGGCTGTCTTCAAGAATGATGTTGATGACGCCGGCAATGGCGTCCGAACCATACTGCGCCGAGGCACCGTCGCGCAGCACTTCGATGCGCTTGATGGCGCTGGTCGGGATCTGCGCCAGGTCGGCGGCCTGTGCGCCACGGTTGCCCAGCAGCGCGCTGCGGTGGAAGCGGCGGCCGTTGACCAGCACCAGGGTCTGGTCCGGCGACAGGCCACGCAGGGTGGCGGGTCGCACGAACACCTGGCCATCGGCCATCGGCAGGCGCTGCACCACGAACGACGGCACCAGCTGTGCCAGCACGTCCTTCAGGTCGGTGGAATCGACCGACGTGATGTCTTCCTTGGTGAACACATCCACCGGCGCCAGCGTTTCGAACTGGGTGCGGTTGGAGGCGCGGGTGCCGGTGACCAGCATGGCATCCAGCTGGGTCGGCGCGGCATGGGTGGTGCCACCACCGGGGGTGTCTGCCGTACTGGCATCTGCTGCGATCGCGCCTCCTGCGCTGACCATGGAAAGGGCGAGGAGGATGGAACGCGACAACAACGAGCTCTGCACGACGGGGACTCCGGGACTGCACGACAGGGTCAGGCGCGCCTGTACAGGCGGCCTGGACAAGTCGCGCAGTCTCGGCGCGATGTGTGAAGCGGGCGTTACGTGAGCGCGACAGGAGAAAGTCGTCGTGGGGACGCCCTTGCCACGCGCGTAATAGAATCCAAGCAACGCGCACGCAAGGAGACCGCATCATGCGCCTGCTACACCTCACCCTGCCGGTGTCCGATGTGGGTACCGTCGCTGCCTGGTTCCACGACGTGCTGCAGCTGCGCGTGGTCGGCCACCACGTGCACATCGGCTGGAGCACCATCGAGCTGCAACCGGCCGATGGCCAGCCGCTGGGCGGCGTGCACCTGGCCTTCAACGTGCCGGACAACCGCTTCAACGAGGCCATGGCATGGCTGCGCGAGCGCGTGCCGCTGCAGCGCAATCCCGAAGGCATTGATTACTTCGCGCTGGAGAGCACCTGGCAGTCGCAGTCGGTGTACTTCACCGGGCCCGATGGCCTGATCCTGGAGCTGATCGGCCGCAAGCGCCTGCCGGCCAGCGCACGCAGCGGCGCGTTCCACGGCAGCGAGCTGACCTGCCTGAGCGAAGTGGGCCTGCCCAGCGCAAACGTGGATGCGGTGCGCGCCGAGGCCAGCGCGCGCTTCGGGCTGCAGCCGCTCAGCACGCCCTCGCCGCAGTTCGCGCCGATGGGCGATGACGAAGGACTGTTGATCGTGGTCGCCGCCGACCGCCGCTGGTTCCCCGAGCAGAAGGACCTGCCCAACGCGCAGGGCCTGCTGCTGCGCGTGGGCGATGTGCAGGGCAGCGGCGAGATTGCCGATACCGCGCAGGGGTGGCGCGTGATCCAGTAGATCCACGCCATGCGTGGATGAATGGCCTACGGTAGCGCCGGGCCATGCCCGGCGGACGCTTTCCCGGCGCGGAGAGATGTGTCAACCAAGGTTGACACCTACCAGCTGCCCGATGCACCCCCACCGCCGCTGCGGCCACCGCCCCCGGACCAGCTGCTGGAGCTGCTTGAGGATGAACTTGACGACGAGGTGCCGGAAGAGCTGCGATAGCCGCTGGATGAACCGCCGCTGCCGCGTGCCTTCTCACCTGGCAGCATGGTGAAGATCCAGGCGAAGTACAGCACGAGCGTACCGGCACTCCACCCGATCGTCGCCGCAAGGCGCGCTGCCGGGTCGACCCGATCAATGGCCAGAAGGGCGAAGATCGCGTAGCCAGCGGTCAGCAGCACCAGCACTGCGAACCGCACCCCGAAACTGCTGCGGTCCTTATGCCAGCGTGCACGGCAGGCCTGTATGAGGAAGAACACCAGCATCGCGGCAATGCCCACGGCCAGATCCAGCAGCGTGTGCAGGGCCAGGCTGGGCGGCAACTGGCCACGCAGCAGCATCACCACGAAGAAGCCCGCACTGACCCCAAGCATGCCCAGCAACACGATGCGCAGGCCCCGGCTGCGGCGCCAGCACCAGCCGAGCAGGCTCGCCACGGGTACGCACAACGCCAACACGATGCAGAGCGCCGCCAGGGCAGAGCGCGGTGCCCACACGACCGCCGCCAGCATCCCGCCTGCCACGACGGCCGTCACCAGCATCGGGCGGCCCCAGGCCGGCAATCGCTTCGGTCGCGCCCGTTGCCTGGCACCCGCACGCGACTGTCCACGCTGGCGCTCGCGATGCCTGCGTGCGAAGTCGTCCGGCGTCTTCGCCGCGCTGGACGCTGGTGGCGAGCGCCACACGCCGGCGAAGAAGCCGGCCAGCAGCGCCAGGGCGACCACTGAATCCGCACTGCGCCAGTCCGGCGGCAGCACGCTGCGTGCCGTCGGGTCTTCCCAGGCCGGCAGTTCTTCGCCGTCGATCAGCGCAACTACGATCTTTGTTCCATCCAGCAACCCCTGGTCGAGGTCGCCATCGCGGAAGCGTGGCACGATCGCCTTGTCGATGATGCGCGCAGCATACGCATCCGGAATTGCACCCTCCAGGCCATAGCCGGTCTGGATGCGCACGCGGCGGTCCTGCACGGCCACCAGCAGCAGCACACCATCATCGACGCCTTCGCGGCCCAGCTGCCACTGATCGAACACGCGCTGGGCGTAGGCCTCGATGCCCTCATCGCCAACATGGTCGACCACCAGTACCTGCAGTTGTGCGCCGGTACGTGCCTGCAACTGCAGTGCTTGAGCGCGCAGCGTGGCGCGGGTATCCGCCGACAAGGCACTCGCGGCATCCACCACCGGATCATCCAGCGCAGGTACCGCAGCAGCAGCCATCACCACCATCGGCAGCAGGCACAACAGCATCAACAGCCATGCCGGGGCCCGGCTCCGCGATACCCTCCGCGGCCTGCTCATGCGCCCTCGCCCTGCTCGATCTGCGCATGCAGCGCCTGCAGGCGCGCCACTTGTTCATCGAACACCTGCAGGTCGGCGTCGACCAGTTCCGCCCAGTCCGGTGCGTGGCCCAGCAACTGCGCCACCTGTTCCTGCGGGGCGCGGTCGAACCCTTCGGACAGCACGGCCAGGTAGCGCTGGCGGAAGCCCTGCGGATCCTGTTGTTCCTGCACGTACAGCTGCACCGCCACCAGGCCGGCGAACAGGTAGTTGGCCAGGTACAGCGGGTCTTCGTACATCAGCCGCTTGGTTTCCCAGGTGGCACCCAGCGCCGGGTAGCGCTCGGCCATCATCCCGTAGCCGGACAGCACCTTCAGGGTCAGCGCATCGAGGTCATCGGCCGTACCCAGCGTGCCGGCGGCCACGCCCTGGTAGATCGACTGCTCCAGCTGCGCTTCCTCCGAAGCGATGAACAGCTGCAGCACGATGTCATCCAGCAGCGACTTCAGGTAGTACGCCTTGGCGCGGGGATCCTGCGCCTGCTGGTACAGCTGGTCGCGGAACTCCAGTTCGTTGAAGATCGCGTAGGCCTCGTTCAACCACGAGGTGCCGTTGCGGTAGAACGCCGAAACCTGCCCGCGCTGCATCCATTGGCCGTGTGCCGCGTGCCCGGCTTCATGCACGGCCTCCACGTCGCTTTCCAGGGTGCCCCGGCGCTCGCCAACGAACAGCAGCGCGGGCGCGCCCGGCGCTGTCACTGCAAAGGCATCGGCCGTGCGCGGGCCCAACGTTTGCGCCAGGTCCATGCGCTGCTGCGCGGGGTCGAGCAGCGCGCGCACTTCAGCGGCGTAGTCGGGGCCCAGCCCCTGCATCGCCTCGGTGGCGGTGTCGCGCACCTGTTCAAGGGTGAGGACCGGCGGTACGAAGCCTGCATCGGGCAGGCTGAGATCCCAGATCTGCGGCTCGGCCAGGCCCATGCGTTCGGCATGCTGCAGCAGCACCTGCTGGTAGGCGCGGCGCTGCGGCGCATGGCGCTGTACTGCGGCCAGCGTGGCCAGCACCGCGGGCGTGTCCAGGCCCATGTGCCGGTAGCTGCGTTCGGGCGCGCTGCCATCGCCCTGCAGCTGCGAGGCGCGGTCGTTGACCTGCACCAGCGCCAGCAGCGTGCTGGCCATGGCTTCGCGCTGCGATGCCACGCCCTGCCAGTAGCCCTTCCAGCCGGCCTCGCGCAGCGCGCGATCCGGGTGCTGGGCCAGGGCCGTACTGTCCTTCCTGCTGTCCAGCGTGCGCCCATCGCGCTCGAAGCGCGGGTAGCTGGCATGCTGCAGCAGCTGCCGCTGCAGGCGTGCGAATGCATCCAGCGCCGGGCTGGCCACCTCGTCCACGGCATCGTCCAGGCCTGCGGCGCGCGGCGCCGTGGAGCCGCCGGTGGCGCCCAGCGCACGCGTGCGCAGCCAGGCATAGGGGGCCACCCAGC
The DNA here is from genome assembly GCF_058787375.1 of Stenotrophomonas sp. FW305-3-2-15-E-LB1. Lineage (NCBI taxonomy): Bacteria > Pseudomonadati > Pseudomonadota > Gammaproteobacteria > Lysobacterales > Lysobacteraceae > Stenotrophomonas > Stenotrophomonas sp. FW305-3-2-15-E-LB1. The sequence goes on along the minus strand of NZ_JBYSZR010000003.1, from coordinate 243,454 downwards.
CCGCATCGGCCGGCGCACTGGCCAGCGCCTTGCGTGCGATGCGCGCGGCGTCGCCACACAGGTCCGCGATGCCTTCCTGTGCCTGCGCCAGGCGCGCATCACGCGCATTGCGTGCGGCCTGCAGGTGCAGATAGCCATGGTGGCGCAGGCATTGGCCGAACAGCCGGTCAGCCTGCTGCACGCGCGCGGCCGGATCCTCGGGTCCGGCATCGCGCAGCGTCGCGATGGCAGTGGCAAGTTTCGCGCGTGCGTCCTGTTCGGCCGCCGCATCGGCGAACCAGCTACGGTCGTCGGCGTGCAGCGTCTGCGCGCTGGCGGTGCCGGCGGCAAGCAGCAGCACGGTGGCGGCGGTGATGCATCGCATCCTGCGGATGTTCATGACAACGTCCTTTGTAGAGTCGAGCCATGCTCGACTCTACGCCATGGGCAGCCCGCAGCGGGGGTAGACTAGCCCGTTCCCCGCCTGCCCGGCCTTCACATGCGCACTTTCCTGCTGGTCATCGGCCTGCTGCTCACCCCGCTCTCGACCGCGCTGGCCGCAGGCGTACAGGTGCGCGAGGGCGATCTGTTGTTCGTCACCGCCGGGCACAGCGGACTGAGTGCGGCCATCGACGATGCCACCGCCACACAGGGCGCGACCAGCTTCGACCACGTGGCCCTGGTGGCTGCCGGCGCGCACGGCTGGCAGGTGCTGCATGCCGATGAAAAGGGCTCACGGCAGCAGGCCCTGCTCGACTTCCAGCGCGACGCCCGCAGCAAGCAGCGGCAGATCGTCGTGTACCGGCTGCGTGCAGCGCCGGCCGGTGCGATCACCGATGCGGTCGCCAAAGCTCGCACGATGCTGGGCAAGCCGTACAACACGGCCTACGTGCTGAACGAGGACAGCTACTACTGTTCGGATTTCATCGAGCGTGCCTTCCGCGCGCACCATGTGTTCGCACTGCAGCCGATGAATTTCCGCAACCCGCAGACCGGGCAGATCGCCCAGCATTGGGTGGACCTGTACCGCGGCATGGGCATGGACGTGCCGCAGGGCCTGCCGGGCACCAACCCCAACGACATGGCCGCCAGCGCGGTGCTGGAACGGGTCGGCGTGTTTTAAAGAGCGAAGCCCCGCACGTGGCGGGGCTTCAGTGTTCAGACCTGGGGGAGCCAGGGTCATTCTTCTTCGTCTTGGCTGCCCTGCTGCTGGTTGCGCTTCTGCTGCTGGTCCTGCTGCTGTTGCTGCTGCTGGTCACGACCGCGACCCTGCTGCTGATCCTGCTGGTTCTGCTGACCCTTCTGGTTCTGCTGGTTCTGCTGTGCCATGTCCGTGTCTCCGAAGCCACGCGCGGAATGCGGTGGACGGTGCCATCCTCTGCAGCCGAAGGTTAACCATGCGTTGCAACGCAGCTAGGCTGGCGTGCACGCGCCCCACAAAAGACCGCGCGCCCCTTGCGGCACAAGCCCCTGAAGGATTCATGCGACGTGTGCATGTGCTCATGCCGGCCCGGCACCAGCCGTATTCAGCGGCCTCGAACCGTGTGACGCGCGCATGACGGCCTACACCCATGGTCCCATTTGCAGCCGCGCGCGGCACCGCTATGGTCAGGCGGACACCCGCCGGAGACGCGCATGGCCCCGCAGACTGCAGTACGCCCTTCCTACGATGAAGCCCGCGACGGCTTCGATATCGCGCAGTGGCAGGACCGCTTCCAGGGGCGCCTGGACCAGGGCATCAACGCCTGCGTGGAATGCTGCGACCGGTACTGCGGAAGCGATCGGCTGGCCCTGCGCTGGATCGATGCGCAGGGCGCCCTGCACCTGTACACCTTCGACGACCTGCGCGATGCCGCCGCCCGCACCGCACAGGTGCTGCGTGCCGCCGGCGTCGGCCCGGGCGATGTGGTGGCCGGCCTGTTGCCGCGCACGCCCGACCTGCTGGCCACCATCCTCGGCACCTGGCGCCTGGGGGCGGTGTACCAGCCACTGTTCACCGCGTTTGGCCCCAAGGCCATTGAAAGCCGCCTGAAGACCGGCAGCACCCGCCTGCTGGTGACCGACAGCGCACACCGCAGCAAGCTGGACGAACTCGATGCCTGCCCGCCGGTGGCCACGGTGCTCGCCCCCGGCCATGCACTGCGCGACGGTGATATCGACTGGCGTGCGGCCACGGTGGCGGCCGCGCCGACGCTGGAGCCGGTGCTGCTGCCCGGCGATGCGCTGATGGCCCTGCTGTCGACCTCCGGCACCACCGGCAGCCCCAAGGGCGTGCCCGTGCCGCTGCGCGCGATGATGGCGTTTGCCAGCTACATGGAACTGGCCGTCGACCTGCGCGCGGATGACGTGTTCTGGAACATCGCCGACCCTGGCTGGGCCTATGGCCTGTACTACGCGGTGATCGGCCCGCTGCTGCTGGGCCACGCCACCACCTTCAGCGAAGCCGGCTTCAGCGTGCACGGCCTGAACACCATCATCGGCCAGCTGGGAGTGACCAACCTGGCCGGCTCGCCCACCGCGTACCGGCAGATCATCGCCGCCGGCCCCCAGGCCAGTGCCGGCATCAAGGGCCAGCTGCGCGTGGTCAGCAGTGCCGGCGAACCGCTGAACCCGGAGATTGCCCGCTGGTTTGCCGAGCACCTGCAGACCACCGTGCTGGACCACTACGGGCAGACCGAGACCGGCATGGTGGTGAACAACCACCACGCGCTGGCCCACCGCGTGCACCCGGGGTCATCGGGCTTTGCGATGCCGGGTTACCGCGTGGCCGTGCTGGATGAACACGGCCATGAACTGCCACCGCGCACGCCCGGCATCCTCGCGGTAGACCTGAAGCAGTCACCGATCATGTGGTTCACCGGCTACTACCGGGCAGAGACCCCGGCCATCGCCGATGGCTACTACCGCACCGGCGATTCGGTGGAATGCGAGGACGACGGTTCGATCAGTTTCATCGGTCGCTCCGATGACCTGATCACCTCGTCCGGCTACCGCATCGGGCCGTTCGACGTGGAGAGCGCGCTGATGGAGCATCCGTCCGTGGCCGAAGTGGCGGTGATCGGCGTGCCCGACCCGGAGCGGACCGAGATCGTCAAAGCGTTCGTGATCCTGCGCGACGGGTTCGAGGGCAGCGATGCGCTGGCGCACGAGCTGCAGCAGCATGTGCGCCATCGCCTGTCCGCGCATGCCTACCCGCGCCAGGTGGAGTTCGTGGCGCAGGTTCCGAAGACGCCCAGCGGCAAGGTGCAGCGGTTCCTGCTGCGCAAGGCGGAGATCGAGAAGCAGGCGGCAGCCGGCTGATGTTGGTTCCTGTAGAGCCGAGCCTATGCGCGGCTGGCCGTTGCAGGCAGCCGAGCGTGGGCTCGGCTCTACTGGATTAAGGCATCACCGGCGGCACGTAGGTCAGGGTCATGCCCAGCAGCCACAGCAGGCCCAGCACCAGCGGAATGTGCACCAGCAACTGGATGAAGGTGAAGCCGACGATGTCGCGGGCCTTCAGGCCCAGCACGCCCAGCAGCGGCAGCATCCAGAACGGGTTGATCAGGTTCGGCAGGGCCTCGGCCGCGTTGTAGACCTGCACCGCCCAGCCCAGGTGCGCCTTCAGTTCGTTGGCCGCCTGCATCACGTACGGCGCTTCGATGATCCACTTGCCGCCGCCGGAGGGCACGAAGAAGCCCAGCACCGCCGAGTAGACGCCCATCACCAGGGCGAAGGTATCGGTGCTGGCCACGTGCACGAACAGGCTGGACAGGCGATGCGCCAGGGTCTGCCCATCGCCTCCGGCCGCGTGGGTGAGGATCATCGCAATACCGCCGTACAGCGGGAACTGGATGAGCACGCCGGTGGTGCTGGGCACCGCCTTGGCCACTGCGTTGAGGAAGCTGCGCGGGCGCCAGTGCAGCAGCAGGCCGAGCGAAATGAACAGGAAGTTGTAGGTGTTGAGGTTGGCGATGGCAGTGACCACCGGCTTGTTGGCGAACTCGTTGAACAGCCAGCCGAAGGCCAGCAGCGAGAGCAGCACAGTGAGCAGCGGGCTGTACTCCAGCCATTCACCCGGGCGCGTGCGCTGCTGCAGCGGCTCGGGTTCGGCCTGCGCGGCACCGGGGAAATCCTCGGCGGTACGTGCACTGCCAGCGGCCGGTGCGGTCAGCCAGGCAATCAGCAGCGAGACCAGGATCAGCACCGCGGTCAGCGCGATCGACTGCCACAGGAAGATGGTCTCGGTGAAAGGCAGCACGCCGGTGATTTCCACCAGGCCGGGCGGCATGCTGGCCGGGTTGGCCTGCAGCTGCGCGGCCGACGAGCTCAGGCCCATCGCCCACACCGCGCCCAGCCCCAGGTAGGCCGAGGCACCGGCGGCGCGGTAATCCATGCGCAGCTCGGTGCGGCGTGCGAGCGCGCGCACCAGCAGGCCGCCGAATACCAGCGAGAAACCCCAGCTGAGCAGCGAGGCCAACATGCTGACGAGGCCGACGTAGACCACGGCACCGCGGCCGGTGCGCGGCACCCGCGCGAGGAAATCGATGAAGCGCGCCACCACCGGCGCCGTGGCCAGCGCATAGCCGCCGATGACCACGAAGGCCATCTGCATGGTGAAGGGGATCAGGCTCCAGAAGCCGTCGCCGAAGGCGCTGGCCGTGGCCTGCGGGGTCGAGCCGAAGCCCATCGCCGCCACCGCGACGATGACCACGCCCAGCACCGCGAACACGTACGCATCGGGGAACCACTTTTCCGCCCAGGCGGCCGAACGCAGCGCCGCGCGCGCCATCCAGCCATCCTGTACTGCTGCCGTCGAGGCCATCGCCTACCCTCCCAGGTTCGATGGGCCGATTCTGGGCGGTGAGGTGCGGGCTGTCAGCCACCTATTGGTCGTAGGTGGCAGAGGGGGTAGTGCCGGCCGCTGGCCGGCAACCCCGCGATCGCGCGCGTGCGCAGCCGGCCAGCGGCCGGCTCTACCATCCATGGGTCGCACGTCGCGGAAGGGGGTAGTGCCGGCCGCTGGCCGGCAATCGCGCGATCGCGCACGCGCGCAGCCGGCCAGCGGCCGGCTCTACCAGGCCCCGGGGTCAGCGCAGCGCCAGGTCCACGGCGATGCCGGCAAACAGCGCCGCGCCTACCCAGTTGTTGTGCAGGAAGGCCTTGAAGCACGGCCCGCGCTCGCGGTTGCGGCAGATCCAGAATTCGTACACCACCAGCACCGTGGCCACCGCCACGCCAGCCAGGTAATACCCACCCAGCCCGCCACGCACCCCCACCAGGGCCATCGTGGCCAGGAACAGCGCGTACAGCACGCCCTGGATGACCAGGTCCAGCTCACCAAACAGGATGGCGGTGGAGTGCGAGCCCATCTTCAGGTCGTCCTCGCGGTCGACCATGGCGTACCAGGTGTCATACGCGGTGGACCACAGGATGTTGCCCGCATACAGCAGCCAGCCCAGCATCGGCACTTCGCCCTGCACGGCGGCGAAGGCCATCGGGATGCCCCAGCCGAAGGACATGCCCAGGTAGACCTGCGGCAGGTGCGTGTAGCGCTTCAGGTAGGGGTAGCTGGCGGCCAGGAACACGCCGATGAAGCTCAGGCCGATGGTCAGCCCGTTCAGGGTGAGCACCAGGCCGAAGGCCACCAGCATCAGCACGGCGAACAGCGCCAGCGCCGCGCGGCCGCTGATCGCCCCGGTGGCCAGCGGGCGCGCCTTGGTGCGCTCCACGTGCGGGTCCAGCCAGCGGTCGGCGTAATCGTTGATGACGCAGCCGGCAGAACGGGTGAGCCAGACGCCCGCGGTGAACACGAACAGGGTCCACAGCGGCGGCAGGCCGCCAGCGGCCAGCCACAGCGCCCACCAGGTGGGCCACAGCAGCAGCAGGGTGCCGATCGGGCGATCGGCGCGCATCAGGGACCAGTAGTGACGCCAGCGCGGCGTCGGCGCCGGATGCGGCGCGGAAAGAGGGGTGTCAGCCATGGCGATAGGATACTCCTGCGCTGGAGGGACGGCGGCGCGGGCTCGGAAAAGACAGGGCCCGATGCGCCTGCGCGCACCGGGCCCCGGTGTCCTGCCCTGCGAAAAGATCAGGCCTTTTCGTCGGACTTGTACTCGTAGTAGCCGTAGCTGTAATAGCCCGTGGCACGCTTCTCGACCGCGTTGAAGATCGCACCCTTGATCTGTACGCCGTTCTGCTCGAAGCGCTGCAGCGTCAGCTCGATTTCCTTGGCCTGGTTCACGCCGAAACGGGTGACCAGCAGGCTCGAGCCAGCGTGAGTGGCGACCAGCGCCGGATCGGTCACGGCCAGGATCGGCGGCGTATCGACGATCACCAGGTCGTACTTGCCGGACATGTCCTGCAGCAGCTGCGCGAAGCGCGGGTGCATCAGCAGCTCGGCCGGGTTCGGCGGAATGTCACCACGCACCATGTAGTGCATGTTGTCCAGGCCGGCCACCGGATGGATCACGTCGTCGACGCTGAGCTTGCCACCCAGCACGTCCGACAGGCCCTTCTGGTGCGACACACCCAGGATCTTGTGCAGGGTGCCCTTGCGCATGTCGGCGTCGATGACCAGCACGCGCTGGCCCGCCTGCGCGATGACCGCGGCCAGGTTGGTGGACACGAAGGTCTTGCCCACGCCCGGGCGCGGGCCCGAGATGGTCAGGATGTTGTTCTTCGCTTCCAGCATGGCGAAGTGCAGGCTGGTACGCAGGCTGCGCAGCGCTTCCACGGTCGGGTCGGCTGGGGCGGTCACCGCCAGCAGATGCTGGCGACCATCGGCCACCACGCGCGTACCGTGCTTGCCCTTGCGCAGCTTGGGCAGGGTGTTGGACACGCTGAGCGGGATCGCGGCGTAGACCGGCAGGCCCAGGGCTTCGATGTCCGCCGGGTCTTCGATGCCCGGGTTGAGCATGCGCTGGAGGAAGACGAAGGCGACCGAGAGGAAGCCGCCGAGAAGCGTGGCGATGGCGACGATCAGGGCCTTGCGGGGCTTGACCGGGTGGGCAATGTCAACGACTGCGTTGTCGACGATGCGCACGTTGCCTACGGTACCAGCGCGAGCCACGTCCAATTGCTGTGCCTGATTAAGCAGCGCGGTGTACAGTTCATTGCTTACCTGCAGGTCGCGAGTCAACCGCAATAGCTCCTGCTGAGTATCGGGGAGACCGCTGACTTCTTTCTTGAAGCCTGCCTTGCGTCCTTCCAGATCACCCATTTGCTTGAGAAGAGCGCGATAAGCGGGATGCTCACGGGTAAAGCTGCGATCCATCTCTGCCTGCTTAAGCCTCAGCTGCTGGATGCTGGCTTCAACCGCAACTTCCTGCTCCAGCAGACCCTTAGTCTGCATGGTGATGTCAACCGAATTCGCTTTCGACTGATATGCGGTCATCGCAGCCTGAGCTTCTTCCACCTGCTTACGCACCGTAGGAAGCTGCTCCTTCACAAACTGCAACTGAGCAGCAGCTTCGGCGGATCCGCGATCCACATTCTGCCTAACGTATGCGTCAGCCACCCGCTGAACCACCGCCTCCGCACGAACGGGGTCGGTATCTTCAAAGGTCAGCTGCAGGATGCCTGAGTCCTTGCCCGACTCAGTCGCAGCAATGCTCTCCTGGAGTCCAGTCAGGAGGTCAAGACGCCTCAACTTAGAAACCGAGAACTCCGTTCCCGCATTGGCACGAAGCTCTTCAACCTCGATTAGAACCCCTTTGCCTTGCGCAGAAGCTCCAGCGATACCGTGAACCACCTCGTTACCATCGGCATCGAGGAGAACGTAGCCCTTGCCATCATCATTGGTTTTGAGGGTGAGCTCCTCTCCAATCATCGCAGGCGGCACATCCAGACGACCAATGCGAAGGCGCTCGCCTCCCCAGCCATACTTGGAAAAGCCAAATTTGGGAGGAGCCACGCCCTCTGGCACCTCCGGCCTGAACCGCCGAGCAAAGAAATTGCCGACTAGTGGCATCCGCTTCGCGTCGATCTGGGTCTCAAGGTTCAGCTGGTCCACAGCCGTACCAATCACGGTTCTGGACGTAAGCAGTGCAACTTCAGTTGTTGCAGCGGTACTGCTACCGCCGAGCGAGGAAGAAAGGTCCGACAGCCCTGGAATACTGGGCACCTTGGACTCAACCTGCACCATCGCCTGAGCTTGATACACGGGGGCAGCAAGTAGCGCATAGGCGACGCCAACGGCGCAGAACACAGCCGTAGTCCCAACAATCCACCATTTGCGATCAATCAAGACGCCCAAGAGTTCGCGCAGGTCAATTTCATCTTCCTTGACTGCTCGGGATTCCGTATGTCTAGTCATTGCGTCCATCTAAATTAGGGGATCAGTCAGCGCCCCGGCGCGCCAAGCCTTGCACAGTAGCTGGAATCCCAGGATCAGCCTCGGAGTGCGCCTGATGACCCCAAACGGAGGGTTGAGAGCCTTCGCTCGCCGGCGAGCAGGGCCTGAGCTTGAGAATCAAGCCTTGCAGTGTAACCCAAAGTCTGCCCATACCGTGGGCCAAACGCTCAATTGAACAATCACGCCGGGCCTGCGGGCGCCACCAACAATGCGACGTACATCACACTTTTATCTCTACGCGTCCTCACTACGGCCAATGTCTCGCTCGTCTGGACAGCCACCACGCCCAACACAGGAGTCGATGCATCCGTGCAGTCCTCCCGGTGCTGAAGTCGGCAAGCGACGCGGCAATCATCCCGACCCACAGCCATTCATCATTCCCGGTTCCCAGTGCATGCAATAGCCGTGCCTACCCCCCCTTGGCATGTAGTAGCATTAAAGGAATCTCAACTGAGATCGGTAGACGGTGCGTAGGCCGCGCTTGATGCCCGACAATCGAGGCGTGCAGCATTGACCACCATGGGGAAGTGGTTCACCGAATGCTGCAACGCTTATCCCCAACCGTTTTACAGCTCAGATGTAACAAAAGGATTTTGATCATGAAGATTGCCGTAGCCGGCACAGGCTATGTCGGCCTCTCCAATGCAGTACTTTTGGCCCAGCACCACCAAGTGGTGGCGCTGGACATCAACCCGGAAAGGGTTGCCAAAATCAATTCTAGAACATCTCCGATCGAAGACGCGGAAATTGAGGAGTTCCTTGCAGAGAAGGAACTGGACCTCCGCGCGACCCTCGACTCCAATGAGGCATATCAGGACGCTTCCTTCGTAATCGTGGCGACACCGACTGATTACAACCCGGTGACCAACTACTTCGACACGAGTTCAGTTGAGTCAGTGATAAGTGACGTCCTTTCGATCAACCCTGATGCCGTACTGATAATTAAGTCCACCATTCCCGTGGGCTGCACCAACGAGTTGCGCCAGCGGCTCGGCACTCCCAACATTATCTTCTCGCCAGAATTTCTGCGTGAAGGTAAGGCGCTATACGACAATCTGCATCCAAGTCGAATCATAGTCGGCGAACGATCAGAAAGGGCAGCTCGATTCGCTCAGCTGCTGCAGGAAGGAGCAATCCGAAAGGATGTACCCTTGCTCTTTACCGACTCGACCGAGGCCGAGGCAATCAAGTTGTTTGCCAACACCTACCTCGCAATGAGAGTCGCGTATTTCAACGAGCTTGATACATATGCAGCCACTCACGACCTGGATACGCGGCAGATCATTCAAGGAGTGAGCCTGGATCCACGAATTGGGGGTCACTACAACAACCCCTCGTTCGGCTATGGTGGCTACTGCCTGCCCAAGGACACGAAGCAGCTTCTGGCGAACTATCGCGACGTACCCCAGAACCTGATTCATGCAATCGTAGAAGCCAATCGCACACGTAAGGATTTCATCGCCGATGAGATCATTCGCCGCAACCCAAATGTGGTTGGCATCTATCGACTCGTAATGAAGGCTGGCTCGGATAATTTTAGAGCTTCTGCCATCCAGGGCGTCATGAAGCGAATCAAAGCCAAAGGTATTCGCGTGATCATCCATGAGCCGGCCCTGAGCGAGACACAGTTCTACTCATCTGAGGTTGTGAGCGATCTCGCCGAGTTCAAGGGACGCTCCGATGTAATCATCGCCAATAGGCTCTCGGAAGAGCTCGGCGATGTCTCGGAGAAGGTATATACGCGTGATCTTTTCGGCATTGATAGCTGAAATAGAACACCAAGCGAGACGTGCGAGGCACTGAAGGCCGATGTTAGTCAAACAGAATTTGCGAATGATCAAGCGCCTCGCCAAGTCGATTCCCGACACCGCGCGAGCTGCTATTGGCGTATGGACCCAGAAATGGCAACGCAGCCCTTGGGAATCTGATCCCGTCGGCAAGCTCGAGACATCTCCAATTCGCAACTACGACTCCACGATTGATGGAGTCCAAGTCAAGACGGTTACGCCGCCGAACGGACACTACATGACGACATTTTTCGACGTCTGTCCGTTCTCTCCATCCGGCAATCTCATCGCTGTCACCCGAGTACCATTCATAAACAGGGTACCTGTTCCGGGCGATAAAGCATTGGTATGCGTCATTGACCTCCGCACTGGCGAGACCAAGACCGTACATGAGACCAGCGGCTGGGGGGCCCAGCTTGGAGCAAATGTTCAGTGGGGCTCAAGTGATCGCACACTCTTCTGCAATGACGCCATTGCCGGTACCGCACAGGCGGTCCGAATCGACCTCGATAGCGGCCACCGAACCAATTTAAATGGTCCGGTGTACGGAACCGACCCCGAGCGCAGATATTCCTACTCCGCCGACCTTCGACTGATCAATGCGCTGATACCGGGATATGGAATTCCCGAAAATCCGTTTGATAAGTACAGAGAGCCCGAGCGATGCAGTTCGTCGAATGGCTTGTGGAGAACCGACCTCGAAACAGGCGCGTGCGAACTCGTTGCGTCAATTCACGACATCGTGGCCCAACTTGGCGATCAGGAAAAGCTATGCAGGGGAAAGTATTTCCTGTTTAACGTAAAGGTTGATCCAACAGGAACTAGGCTTCTTCTTGTTATTTTCATAAAGGAGATTCCCGGCAGAGTCGGGCACGCATTGCAGTTAGTGACAACTGATCTTGATGGCAAGAATGCGCAGCTGGTTGTTACGGATTCCGCATGGAGAAAGGGAGGCCATCATCCCAACTGGAATGCAGACGGTAGCGGAATTCTGATGAACCTCAAAATCGACGGAAAGATGCGATTTGTCAGCATATCGCCTAGCGATGGTTCGATTGTTCTAGTCGGCGGGGACGCCAAGGGAAGCGGCCACCCAACACTGCACTCGAGCGGAAAGCATATCCTGACCGATTCATATATATCAGAAGGATTCAAGGACAATCATGGAAATGTCCCTCTCCGCCTGATCGATGCAGCAACAGGCACAGAGCGCAGCATCTGCAAGATATTCACAAAAAACTTGGACGGCCCTCGCCGCATCGACCCACATCCAGCATGGGACATGAACCACCAGCGAATCGCGTTCAACGGAGTTGTTGACGGATTTCGCCAGGTAATGATTGCCGACCTCTCGAAAATAGTCTGATGAGCAAATCAAGCAAAGCTAGCGACTTCCTGCTTACCATTTTGGCAAGATTTGGTGGGAAGGCAGCCAACCTGGTGGTATTTGCAATCGTCGCAAATAAACTCAGCTTGGCGGACATGGGCGTCTATGGCTATATTTTTACTACGACACTTATTCTTTCCACGATTCTTGACTTGGGCGTCAGAAATTCCATTGCAGTTTCGATTGGAAAAGAGCCGGACTCAAGCTCAGATTACACACGAAGCGCTTACCTGCTGCTGCTACCCATTGCTCTGCTTTGCGTTCCATTAACCATTATCTATCTTAGATTTGGACCCGAGAACACAAGTGCCGCAGCCGCGGCTATTCCGGCCGCACCATTGCTTGCATTTATGTTGCATCAACGGATGCTGCAGGGCGCGTCGCTCGGCCAGGGGGACATCAAGACATTTAATCGAACCGAGCTTGCATCAAGAATCATCCTAGTTGCGCTTACTCTTTTAATGCTGGCGGTGAATCAATTTTCACTGTCAACAGCAATATGGGCGCTGGCGATCTCACAGGCGTTCGGTTCGCTCTATCTTGCGGTCAAGCAGGCACCCAAGTATTTAGCACCGGGAGCATCCGCAAGCCTCTCGATCATTTTACGTCTAGTTCGAGCCGGCATCCCATTCATGGTCGCTGTTGTGCTTATGCAAGCATCGAAGAAGCTCGCTTTCTATACCGTTAGCTACGAATCAACGCTAACTGATGGCGGAATCTTCTTTGGCCTCCAACGGCTTACTGAGGTAGTGACGGAGGTAGGGCTTGCCATATCCGTCGTATTGCTTTCACACAATGTAAGAGCAACGTCCAAAGAGGAGGCAGCTGCCAACACAGCAAAGTCCGTCAGGGTTTCAATCGCTGTGTTTATGGCAATTTCGGTCGCGATGGTGGCACTCTCTTGGGTTCTCGTGCCGACGGTTCTCGGTAAGTCTTTCGCTGGCCACTCACTGCTGTTCTCGATACTGGTAGTGGGAACACTGTTCGGCGCCATCTGGACCATGCTGTTTCCAAGTTTGTCAGTGGCAACCTCTCCAACCACCGTCCTGAAAATTCTGTCGGTTGGACTTGCGTTGAACGTCGTCGCGACCTTTAGCATGACGTGGGCATGGGGACTGCTTGGGGCGGCATCGTCCACCATTGTAGTAAATATCATTATTTCAGCGATGTTCCTCAGAACCTACAAGATTCGCTTTGGAATTGGAGCAAGTGATTTCATTTTCGTCAAATGGGATGACCTGCCGGTTGACCGCCTGAGGAAAAAATTCCTTCCAGGCAAGAATAGGAGTGGCCAGTGATAATTTCTCGAATTAAATCACTGGCGATGCTTCACTCCCCAAAGGTCGGCTACATGCACGCCAAGACCCAATTCGACAATGTTGGGGATGCTCTGATCGTTGGACAGGCCGTAGCCCTCATGTCCGAGCACATGAACGTAGTCCTTAGTGCCAAAGGAATTCCCGCACACTTTTCCGAACAGATTCGGGAGTCAACCAAGGCGCCATACTCGGAGCTTGATTCAGGAAAGGCAGAGATTTTTCTCGCCCTCGCACTTAGGCGAATGCACGGTCTTCGCTCGTTTTATTCATTGATCCCAGGCGGAATCAATGGCGAAAAATCCACAGGATCCTATCTATCTGGAACAGTTTACAATCTAGCTCTCCGAATAATGTCACTGTTTGGAATCGTGACAGTTCAGATGGGCGTTTCATATGACAAACTGGGCGTTCGCCACCAAAAGTTGGTCCGCGGTCGCGCGCGCGCCCTCAGCTATCACTTCGTCCGTGACAGCCAGACAGACGAGTACTGTCGTGAGCGCGGTATAACACACTCAGGCGTAGCGCCCGACTTGGCGTTCTTAATATTTCCTGATGCCAGCGAAAAGGCGAGCGGCAGAAGGCTTGCATTCTCGTTCCGCACAGACCGGGGTGGGCGAGCGCTTATCGAAAAAATTGGGAGAATGATCGCTGCATCCTTCGCGGCCGATACGGACATTGTGCTGGTCAGCCAGGTAGCACGTGATACTCCAGGAATGCTGGAACTCCAAGAGTTCCTATCATCACTCGGTATGAAATGTGATTTTGAAGACGTGACCTATAGCCTTGACGCAGCAAGCAAGGTCTACTCAACCTGCTCTGTAATCTATTCGAATCGCCTTCATGCATTGCTTCTGGCCGCTTCTAATGGAGTCGCTCCTTGCCCAGTTATCAGCGCCCAAGTGGACCGGAAAATATCCGGAATTTTTCTTGATCTTGGCAACTGCATTAGCATTGAACTGGACTCTTGGAACGGCACACCCCTTCCACAGCCAGGCCTGGAGTACGCTCGGGCTTTCCAGAAAAGCGCCCTGATGATGAAGAGCAGAATCAAGGATGTCACGCGGGAAATTTTCCATTGAAGTACGACTACCCACTCCTTCGAGCAACCAGCAGCTCCAGCACCGCCTGGTATGTGACGGTATTTGTGCTTGCCTCCCTATGCATACAGCTCTCGCTGTTCCGCATCGGCGATAGTCGCGTAAATTATCCGCTTACAATTATCGGATACTTAATCCTATTTCCCTACGCTGCATTCAACATCGCAAAGATGAAGTCGCGCGTCTCGACCACACTCGCGACTTCGTTCGCGGTATACGCCTCTTTCTGCTTTGCATCCGCATTGTGGTCAACCGACAAATCTGCATCTATATCCAATGCATCCTTGCTTTTTGCGTGTCTGCTGATATCAATCGGAGGGGCCAGATATGACCCAGCCCAGACAAGAGTAATATTTGTACGAATTTGCTTGGCTGTAATGGTCCTCAGCTGGGTATCGTTGGTAGTTGCGCCAGGCTACGCGCTTCAGGAGAAGGGTTTTTGGCGACTGCGTGGGATCATGTCACATGAATTCGAGCTGGGCTATCTTGCCGGCTCGTCAATGCTGCTGTCGTTCGCCGGGCTGGCTCGTGCAATGTCGCGCGGAACCCAGGAGCGTAGGCTGATCCTTACGCTGGTATTTTTATTCTCGGCTGCGACTCTCCTCGCAACCCAGACACGGACGCTACTTGTTTATGCTGCGCTCTGCGCAGCACTAATCATGGTTAGCTATACCCGGGGAAGGATAAGGATAATTTCCATCGTCAGTCTAGTGATCCTTACCTCGATTGTGGCCATTTCGGTTGGATATCTGGAGGATACTTTCAGCAGAGGGGAGAGCGACGCGTCACTCTCTGGGCGAACGCTGATTTGGGCGCGAACGATTGCAGAGGCTGAGTCCCGACCGTTGCTTGGCCATGGATATTCCAGCTTCATTTCTCCGATCTACGACTATATCTGGACCGGAAACTATCGTCCGCCGCATGCACACAACACTTGGGTGATGTCGTACTTTGAAGTCGGGATAATTGGCGCGATTCTAGTCTCCATTTACCTTCTTTCGCAGATTTTTGTACTAAGAAAGACGAAACAGGGACATGACGGACTCAGCCCAACTTTCTACGTTGCGCTTTTCTGCACAATGACCGGCATGACAAGCCTTATCTTTGGCGGAAAGCTTTCGCCAATGATGGCGATCATCCTCATACTGACATTCCAAGAATACAACGTTACGAAACGCAGCCTTAGGGAAGATAAGGGTTGATGATGGAACATACTGAAAGCTCCGAGTTCTCACGACCGCCACTTGTTTCGGTGGTCATTCCTGTCTATAACCGCGCAAAGTCCATCGCCGCCACACTGGATTCCGTCAAGGATCAGACAGAGAGAAATTTTGAATGTCTCATAGTCGATGACGGCTCGACCGATGTGGACGACCTTGTCAGCTTTGTTGCTCGCGCATACGACTCGCGCTTTCGCGTTCTGCGCAAGGAGAACGGAGGAGCGAGCTCGGCGCGGAATTTGGGTATTGATGCGGCCCGCGGAGAGTACATAGCCCTTTTGGATTCAGACGACATCTGGCTGCCGGAGAAATTGAGCGTTCAGCTCGGTTTCGCAAGCAAAGACCCCCGTCCTAACTTCATGTGCTTCACTCAGCTAAGGGTCGACAGGGGTATTAGTAGGACCTGGATCAAGCCACCGAGAGGCCCGCGCGCCGGGGAGCGTATTGATGAGTACTTGATGGCTGACGCAGGATGGATTCAAACGTCCACCATGTTCTTGGCTGCACCGCTCGCAAAGCACGTGAGGTTCGATGAGAATCTACCCTCCTCGCAAGATACTGACTTTGCGATCAGATGCGCCAACGCCGGCGCTAACATCACATATTTGGAACAGCCTCTCGTCGTAATGGATGACCGCTATATTCCTGGCCGTGTATCCAAGCAAAAGAACTACGCCCCCTTGCTTCAGTGGATCGAGAAGATGAAGTCGAACGGCGAAATATCTTCGCGCAGCTATTATGCGTATAGAGGATGGCAGTGCGCGCGGGTAGCTTCTTACACAAGGATCCCGCTAGCCCTTCAACTTTATGGAAGATCTCTTCTGCGGCGCGCCTATGGGCCCAAGATAGCTGCGGTAATTTTTTTGCAGATTATCCTTCCTCAAAGTTTGTATCAGCGGATAGCCACCGCAACTGTAAAAATTGCAGGCAAATAACAGCATGAACTCGATACGCACCATTCAAGCCATGCGTGGCCTTGCTGCAATCGCGGTCGCTTTCTATCATGTCTACATCATCGCACGGCAGGTTTCACCCGGAAGCGGCGTCGTAATGGAGCAGTTTGCCCGTCATGGCTTTATGGGTGTCAATTTCTTCTTTGTCTTGAGTGGATTTATCATACTCATGGCTCATGAGAAGGACATTGGGCAGGTAGACCGGCTGAAGAATTACATTTCAAAGCGTGCGCTTCGTATTTATCCGGCCTACTGGATATTTACAACCCTCTATGTGATTGCCGCATTTATGGGACTGGGAGCTAGCGACTTCTCAACAAAGCCCTTGGATTTGCTTTCATCTTATGCACTGTTTCAAATATCTCCTGACAAAGTTGTTCCTCCGCTTAAGGTAGCTTGGACTTTATTCTACGAAGTTCAGTTCTACATTGCGTTCTCGCTGCTAATCATTTCGAGGCGCTTTGGATTCACTCTTTTGGGTATCTGGTTCGCCTCCATCTGCGTTGGACTAGCCTCGGGCACTGAAGCGGTAGATTCTCGCCTTCTCTCGCCTTGGAACGTATACTTCTTCGTCGGCATGGCAGTGTTCATCCTCTACAAGCGCGTATCGAACGTCGGTGCGATGCTCGCAGGTATGGCTGCTGCCTGCCTGCTGCTCTATTACTTCCTGAACTACAACCTCGACATCCACGAATTCCATCGTGAGTATGGCTATCTGCATTTCCTGCTGGCACCCGCTTTCGGCCTGTTGATTCTAGGCATAGCGGGACTGGAAAAAACACAGAATTGGTCCGTTCCCTATCCGCTGCAGTTCCTGGGCGATGCGTCCTATTCGATTTACCTCGTCCATTCGGCTGTGATATCAGTCGCGGCGATTGTATTGAGAAAGATAGGCCTGCATATGCATGACAACGTTGCGTTGTATTTCATCGTATTCGCGTCGTCCGTAATCGCCGGCTGTGCAGCATATCTGATCGTTGAAAGACCTCTGACACGGCGACTCAAGCCGGCAATTTCTCTAAAAGCATCACAGGTGAATTCGTGAGGCCTTCTTCAGTTCTTTTTGTCACATCTTCAGGCGGGCACTGGGTGCAGGCCTCAAAGCTTCTTGCTGGTCTACTTGATTATGAGGTGGATATCGCTACGGTAGATGAAACAGCAGTTTCTGGCGTCACCTATCGTCGCTTTTACAAGATTCCGGACTTCAATCGAGACACACCTTTGAAAATGATTCTTGGCGTACCCGCTATAGTTCACTGCGTTCTCAGTAGCGATGCCACACATGTCATATCCACTGGGGCGGCGCCCGGATTGCTCGCTCTCGCCTGCGCTCGCATGGTTGGCAAGCGCACGATGTGGATTGACAGTATCGCCAACACCGAGAGACTTTCAGTTTCAGGAAAGATCGCCAAGGTCATTGCGCACAAGACTTTAACCCAGTGGGAAAATGTCGCAGAAGTGACCGGAGCCAGCTACGAGGGCCGCCTGCTGTGATATTCATGTCATGTGGAAGCCAGCTTCCATTTCCTCGCCTCGTGGAAATGATGCAGGCTTGGGCGGATCAACATCCGGACACGGAAGTGGTTGTTCAGGCCGGTGAGCATAATTTCATTTCCTCCACAATGAAAGTTCACAAGTCGTTAGACCAACAAGCATTCATTAAGCTGATCGCTACCTGCGAGGTTTTCATTTCCCACGCGGGCATGGGCAACATTATTACTGCCCTTGAACTTGGTACGCCGCTCTTGATCGTTCCCCGCCGTGCCACCCTGGGCGAACATCGCAATGATCATCAGATGGATACGGCGGAGCGATTTGGCAAGTACCCTGGAGTAGCTGTGGCCACAGATTTGGCTGAGTTGATGGCTCAGGTGGATTCACTTCGAGATGGCTCTCGATCGGCGAGTGCAGGGGCCTCGCCAGAGAAGGAAAAGCTCTTGAACGCGGTCAGGAACTTTGTGTCAACCTGACTCGCCTGAGAGTTTTCGCGGTCTGAGTGGATTTCGAGAGGAGTCCACTCTAGCTGCCTACAGGCAAATTCGGCACTATTTGTCCTGCGATCACGATGCCAACAGGCAGCTGTAGACATTTTGCCAACAAGGCATGGGCTAAGCTAGCCATCTAGCATTCAACTCAGAATGGCAACGCTCATGCGAATGCAGAGTTTGACACTTCTTCTAGCGCTTACGGCTCCCACAGTTTACGCAGCCACACCCGCCAGTAAATTCTCCTGCCCGAAGGTCGAAGTGTCCGCCGGAGATATGGGCATCAAGACCCGCTACATGGCAAAGCGAATTGATCCAACGTCTTCGACCTTGGATCCAGACGCCGTGGCAGCCCAGTCAGGAGTGCGTGAGGAGGTTAGTTATCCGGCAAAAAAAATCGTTAACCTCTCAATGCTCTATCGCAAGGGCCCGAGCAACGAGATCGCAAATTGCCTCACAACGCATCTCAATGCGTTAGCGGAAAGCAACTACCTTGAAGGCTCGGGTGAGTACAATATTCTTTACAAGAGTTGGATGATCTCAGCCATAAATTTTTCGCTTCTTGGATTGGAGGCTGATTCTCGATCCGCGCCTAAACTTCAGGATGCCAAATTCCGCACATGGCTTGGCACTCGGACACACGAAATAACGGCCTTCTTCAGGGAAAGTGGTTGCCATAATAATCACTGCTACTGGGCTGGTGTTGCCGCTGCGTCTTCCGCTCGCTACTTGAAATCGGATGATCCTCTCCAATTCTCAAAGTGGGTTCTGCTTCAGTCTGAGAAAAATGTAAATGATTCTGGACAGTTGAGTGCAGAGGTAAGTAGAGGGACCATGGCATTTCACTACTCTGCATTCTCTATCGCAGCACTTCTGGTTCAGACCAGGCTTTGGAACCAGAATGACGCGTCAGTAGAGGCCTTTGTCAGCAAGCTTTCTGGTCGCTTCTGCTCCGACGCCCTGACGGGGTCAAGCGGCACTACGTTTGCAGGAATTCCTGCTCAGAATGTTAAAGGCGCCTCTCCTTACGTCTCGTTGATCACGGCTGCCGAACCAGAGAAATGTGGAGCACTGGCCAGCTCTTCGTCTGCTGATGCCAAGTCTTTCTTCTTCGGTTGGAACATGGACTACGTTCGCGGTCTCGTTACGGGTAAGAATGCTCCGTAGCAGCGCTAAGGCCTTGGATGTTTTCGCTCCAGAAATAGCATGCTGAGAGGATCAGGCTACCGTACTGTCAGTATCGGGCACTAGGCTGGTTTTGGCGCGAGGCTGGCCACGGCCATGCAACCGATTGCGCTTTGCTGCTCTGAGCAGGAGACATCGAAATTTTTTCTTCTCTAAGGTAGACTCCCTCATCCGCATCGCGCCATCGCGCTGCGCTGCGGCGCCACGGACGTTCATGGCGCCGCGACAGCTCAACAACGCGCTCGTAGCTCAGCCGGATAGAGTAGTGGCTTCCGAAGCCATTGGTCGGGGGTTCGAATCCCTCCGGGCGCGCCATCTTCCCCTGCTCACGTCTGCCCTTGCAGGCCCCCCCCCCTTCCAGCAGGTCGCCCCCAGCAGCATCCCGGCTCCCAGAGCCCCACCGCCAGGCGCTTCAGCTGGCGGCACAGCGCCATGGCCGATCGCCCGCGCGTCGGCCCCAGTCACTCAAACCCATGCAGCGCCCGCACCCCGGCATCCTTCTCCACCAGATGCAGGGTGAACAACTGTGTCGCATCCCGCGACCAGCCCCCTTCCAGCCAGCGCCACGTCGCTGCATCCACCCGCGGCAGCTTCCGTTCCAGGTAGTAGACCCGGCTGCCATCACCCGAGAAGCACCCGTCCAGCAGCTGCCAACGCGCGCGATCCACACCGGGCAGCGGCTTCCCGTCGCAGTAGACGTTGCTGTCATCACCCCCTGCAGCAGGTCTCCGCGCAGGCAGTGCTTCATCCGCCTGCCGCAATGCCAGCCGCCCTGGTCATCGGCCCCGTAGCCGCCACCGAGATCGCGGAACGTCGTGCAATCCGCCCCGGCCAGCGCCTTCAGCGAGGTCTCGTACTCGAAGTAGACGGCATGGTCGTCCAGCCAGTACGCGCCGCACTGGCGGAAGCTGTCGCGGTCGATGGAGGTCTGCCGGGTCCACGCGTGGTAGACCGCATGCGGATCGCGCCGGATGAAGAAGTGCGCCGGAATGAACTCGAAGCTCGCTGCATCGGCCTTGCGCAGCAGCCGGCCCTGGTGGAACACCCGGCCCTCGTGGAGGCGCCAGAATTCGATGCGGAACGGACCGAGGAAACGCTGGTCCGGCTGGTCGCTGATCTTCTGCCATGGCATGGTGTGAGGCTCTGCCGGTGGTGGGAGCCATAGTGTAGTGGGGCGGCTGCAGGAGCAGTCGAGCAAGCTCGACTCTACCGGGTGCGCGCTGGTGGGCAGCAAAGGCCAGCCGAGCGTGGGCTCGGCTCTACAGATGCAAATGCGCCGCACCGGGCGGCAACGCCTTGCATGGTCCAGCGTTGCCTCCGAGACAGTCGAGCAAGCTCGACTCTACCCGCTGTGCGCTGGCGGCCGAGCGTGGGCTCGGCGCTACGCCGGATCAGACAGCAACGCCGGGCATGGCCCGGCGCTACCGTGGGGGCACAGATCAGTACTTGCCGTCGAAGGCGAAGATCGGCTTGCGCTGCTTCCATGCGCCGGCGGTGAAATCCGGGAATTCCAGCGTCTGGAAGCCGTTGGCGATCGACTGCTCGGACAGCGGTGTGATCGCGCTCCAGGTCACCGCGTCATAGATGTCGATCGGCATCGGTGCCTTGGCCTTCAGCGCTTCCACGAAGGCGTGGATGACGAACCAGTCCATGCCGCCATGGCCGGCGCTGGCCGCGGTGTCGGCGTTCTGCTTCCACAGCGGGTGTTCGTACTGGTCCTGGTAGGTCTTGAACTCTTCCCACTGGTGCGGCGGGCTGCGGCCTTCGATGTGGATCGAATGGTTCACGTCCATCCACAGGCCCTTGGTGCCCTGCACGCGGAAGCCCATGGAGTACGGGCGCGGCAGCGAGGTGTCGTGCTGCAGCAGGATGGTCTCGCCGTTCTCGCAGGCCAGCGTGGTGGTCACGATGTCGCCCAGCTTGAATTTCACCTTGGTGCTGGGGTGGGTGGTGCCACCGCTCTTGGCCACGGTGTAGTCGTGCAGGCCACGCGCCTTGGTGGCGAACGCGTTGATGTGGGTGAAGCGGTTGCCGCGGTTGATGCCGGTGTACATCGCGCATGGGCCGATGCCGTGGCTGGGGTACAGCTCGCCGTTGCGCTGCACCGAATGCTCGGTGCGCCAGCGCGCTTCGCTCCAGCCCTTGGGGCCGAACTCCACGCCGCTGTCGTAGGGCTGGTTGGGATCGCCGGAATTGAACTTCACCCCGCGCAGGTCGTGCTGGTAGCCGGCCTGCAGGTGTACCAGTTCGCCGAACAGCCCCTGCCGCACCATCTGCAGCGCGGCCATCACGTCGCGGCGGTAGCAGACGTTTTCCAGCAGCATGTACGGCGTGCCGGTGTTGAGCTGGGTCTTCAGCACGTCCCAGTGGTCCTGCAGGGTGATGCCGGCCACCACTTCGCAGCCGACGGCCACGCCGGCCTGCATCGCGGCAATCGCCATCGGCGCGTGGTATTCCCACGGCGTGGCGATGACCACGCCATCGATGCCCTTCTGTTCCAGCAGGCGCTTCCACGCGTTGGTGTCGCGGTCCTGGCCGTAGGTCTTCGGCGCGGCCTTGCCGGCCTTGGCCACCATGTCCACGGCGCGGCCCAGCATGATCGGCTCGATGTCGCACAGCGCGACCACCTCCACATCATCCCGGCGCACCAGCTCCTTCAGCAGCACCAGGCCGCGCATGCCGGTACCGATGAGGGCCAGGCGCACCTTGCGCCCTGCCGCCCAGGCGGGGGTCTGCGGCAGCAGGCTGCTGGCGGCGACGGCGGCACTGGCCGCGATGAACTCCCTACGCTTCATGGCAAACACTCTCCTCTTGAAGGTGCGCCGGCCACGACCGGCGCACCAGGGTCACACGAACGGAATTACTTGAACCGGTAGCCGACGGTCACACTGTAGCCGCGGCCGAAGATGGTGGCGTAGTCGCTGGAATCGCCCAGGAAGCTGTTCGGATCGTAGAACGGCAGGCGATCGAACAGGTTCTTGACCGTGAAGCTGAGGTTCCAGGCGTCATCCGGGCGCCAGGTGACACTCAGGTTGGCGGTCCACCACGACGGCGCGCCATCGCACTTGCTGGCCTCCAGCGCAAGGAAGCCGGCGGTGCAGGTGTCCTTGTTGTTGTCCACTTCGTCCACGCGGTCGCGGGCCCACTTGGTGCCGCCCACGTAGTTGACGAACATGCTGGTGGTCACCTGCTTGTAGGTCCAGTCGGCGTTGAGCGTGGCGCGCAGGCGCGGGTTGTTGTAGTAGCCCACCACGTCGCCGTAGTACCAGCCGCTTTCGTCATCCATGTAGTAGCGGTTGCGGTTGGCGATGGTGGCGGCCAGGCCCACGTTCAGCCCGCCCCATTCACCCAGCGAGAAGCGGCTGCGCGCATCCACGTCGAAGCCATCGACCAGGGTCTTGCCGCGGTTCTTGTACTGGCCCACCACGCTGGCCACGTTGCCCACGCTGTAGCCGGGCAGCACGGCCGGGCAGCTCACGCCGCTGGCCGGGTCGGCGCACATCGCCGCCAGCTGGGCCAGGTTGGCGCGGTCGGCGTCGGTGATCGGCGAACGGCTGGAGGAGATGATGTCGGTGTCGCGGCTGAAATCCGGGGCGACGATCTCGTTGTTGCGGTAGATGAACCAGTAATCGGCCGACACCGACAGCCAGCTGGCCGGCTCGTAGACGAAGCCCAGGGTGGCGATCTTGGCCTTCTCCGGCTTCAGGTCCTGGTTGGGCTGGGTCATGCGGGCGACGGTGCGGCTGCAGTCGACGTTGGCCAGGCTCTTGCCCAGGTCCACGTCACCGGCACGCTGCGACTGCCGCAGCAGGTCGGCGATGGCGTTGGTCTCGGCGCAGCGCACCTCGTCGCGGTAACCGCCCAGCTGGGCGAACACACCACCACTGCCCGACTCGGCCAGGCTGGGCGCACGGAAGCCGGTGGAATAGGTACCGCGCAGCATCAACTGGTCGAAAGCCTGGTACTTGAAGCCGATCTTCGGCGCGACATTGGCGCTGAAGTTCGGGTACTTGTCCACGCGCAGCGCCGCATCCAGTTCCAGCTTGTCGGTGATCGGTGCCACGGTTTCGGCGAACAGCGCATAGGTGTTGCGCGCACCGTCGAACCACGAACCACCCTGCTGGGTGATCAGGCCGGCGGCGGCATCGGGGTTGCCCGGGGTGTAGAAGGTTTCGCGGCTGGCATTGAAGCCGAAGGCTGCGCGCATCTCGCCGGCGGGCAGCTGGAACAGCGGGCCTTCGATCTTGCCATCCAGGGTGTGCAGGCGGGTCCAGGACTGGATGTCGAAGGTCGGGAAGGCTTCGCGGATCAGCGCGGCGTTGGCCTCGCTGATCTCACCGAACTTGTACGCCGGGTGGTCGGAAATGATGACCCGGCCGGTGCCCGGATCCACCGAGTACGGGCCAAAGGCCTTCTCGAAGCCCTTCAGGTTGACGTTGATGGTCTGGTAGGTGGTGGAGTGCGTGCCTGCGGTGGCGAAGGCGGTTTCCCAGTTCCAGTCACCCACGTTGCCACGCGCACCGGTCAGCACGCGGTAGCTCTGGTCGGTGTTGCGCTGGCCGAAGTAGTTGGCGCCGGCATCCTGCAGCAGGTACTGCAGGCCGACCACGCCGCCCATCATCGCCTTCAGTTCGGGGCTGGCGTGGTTGTACTCGTTGTTCGGGCCCAGGTACGGGTACAGGAACTGATTGACCGAGGTGCCGGTATCACGCGAGAACCAGCTGGTCGGGTTGCCGGTGGTGGTGCCGTAGGTGCGCGGCGTGCCGCCGTTGGCGCGCAGGTCGATGTCGGTGTAGGTGGCCTCTGCGAAGATCTCGGTGTTGTCGCCCACCAGGAAGGTGCCGTTGAGGTAGGCGGTGTTGCGCTCGGACTTGGCGCCGGCATCGATCTCGTTGTTCATCCAGGTTTCCCAGACGCAACTGGGGCCGGCGGCCTGGCCCTGCAGCACGTTCTGGCAGCCCGGTGCGGCTTCCTGCACGCGGCGGCCGGTCACCGGGTCGAAGGCGAAGTACGTGCCCGGGTTGAACTGGCCCGGCTTGCTGCCTACGCCCAGGCGCAGGTTGGTCAGGTAGTTGGGGTTGTTGACGTAGTACTGGCTGGGCCGCTTGTCGTAGAAATCGCTGAGCGGAATCGCGTCGCGGCGGTACATGTTCACCGCGGCGTAGACGTTGAAGCGGTTCTCGGTGAGGTCACCGAAGCCGGCGGTGATGCTCGCCTGGCGTTCGCCGTAGGAGTCGATGCGCGAGGAGGTGTCGTTGGTGAAGTTGATCTCCGCGCCCTGGAAGTTGCGCTTGGTGATCACGTTGATGACGCCGGCCACCGCATCGGTGCCGTACACCGCCGAGGCGCCGTC
Organism: Stenotrophomonas sp. FW305-3-2-15-E-LB1; assembly: GCF_058787375.1. Taxonomy (NCBI): domain Bacteria; kingdom Pseudomonadati; phylum Pseudomonadota; class Gammaproteobacteria; order Lysobacterales; family Lysobacteraceae; genus Stenotrophomonas; species Stenotrophomonas sp. FW305-3-2-15-E-LB1. Next base: position 218,857 of record NZ_JBYSZR010000003.1, on the reverse strand, counting down.
GGTCAGCACTTCCATGCGTTCGATGGCTGCCGCCGGGATCGCATCGATGTTGACGAACTGGGTCTGGAAGCCCGCCGGTGCGCCGTAGTACGAGAGGCGGCGGCCGTTCAGCAGCACCAGCGTGCCCTGTGCGCCGAGGCCACGCAGGTTGGCCTGCGAGGCACCGTCCGAACCGGTGAACAGCGAGCGCGAATCCTGCTGCGCGGGCCGCGCGGCCGGCAGGTTGTCCAGCACCTGCAGCAGCGTGCGCGCACCCATGTTCTGGATGTCCTGCTTGCTGATCACCTGCACCGGCGATGCGGTTTCAACGTCGGTACGGCGGATGTTGGAGCCGGTGACCTCGATGCGGGCCAGGTCGGTGGCGTTGTCCTTGCTGTCCTGGGCGGCAGCAGGCAGGGCGATCGACAACAGCACGCCGGCGATGGCCAGCGACAGCGGAGCGATCGAGCGACAGGGGGGACGGGCGTGGCGTGCGGGCAACATCGGGGTTCTCTCCTGGCAGGGGTGCGGCGCGGGTGGGCGGCGCGAAAGCGATTGGCGGGCAAAACGCTCCCGGGCCACGGCTCGGAAGCCGTAGTCGGAATGGGCGGGGGAGGAGCGGTGTTACGTGGGGGTCATGGGGCGACGATGCTGGCGGAGTCGCCCTCCTGGCCGATCAGCACGGCGTTGGCCCAGTTGGCGCAGACCTGGGCGGGTTGGCTGCCCTGCGCACCCAGCGTGCGCAGGCTCAGGGCGGAAAGACCACGGATGTCCAGTTCCGGCTTGACCACGCCGGGTGCCTTCACCAGGCCGCTGTCGTACAGCAGGCGGCCATCGCCCCAGACCTGGAACTGCAGGCCACCGGCGGCGCGGCAGGCGTCATCGATGCCAAGATCGGCGCGCAGCAGGTGCCAGCCGCCCTGCAGGCGCAGGTCGATGCGGCTGTTGCCGCCGACGCCCAGGCCACGGCGGAACTGCAGGCCGTTCATGCGCAGGCCGGCGTCGCCACGGAAGGACTGGTCGGCGCGCACCTGGCTGGCCAGCGCGGCCGGCACCGGCAGCTCGGAGAGATACTGCTGCCGGGCCGGTCGCTCCGGTTCCTGGTGTTCGAGGATGTGGAAGGTGGACAGCGCGATCGGGCCGACATCGCGCGGCTGCAGTGCATCGAAGGCTCGTGCGCTGCCCTGTGCGGCGGTGACCATCGGATCGGTGCTGCTGGCGCCGTCGCCTTCGGGGTTCTGCACGCTCAGCACGCGGAAGCGCAGCAGGCGGCCAGCATGGGCCGGGAAGTCGATGCGCTGCACGCCTTCCTTCAACTGCAGGCGGCCACGGGCGATCGGCTCGCCCCACTCGCCGTTGCTGTCGCCCAGGTAGACCTCGTAGTCGCGGACCTGGCCGTGCTTCCAGTTCTTGTCGTTGCGCGGGGCGATCTCGATGCCGTCGATCATCTTGCGCTCGCCAAAGCCGACCACCCACTCGTGGGCACCGGTGCGCACGGCCTGGTTGCGCACGCTGCGGAACCAGGTGCCGGGGTCATCGTCGAAGGCATTTTCCAGTGCATGGCCCGGTTCTTCGGCCGGACGATTGACCACCAGCAGACTGTCGGCCGGCAGTTCGCGGCCCAGCACCGGCGCGGCCGGGAAGGCATCGTCGGCAGCCGCAGCGGCCACGGCGAAATCCAGCTGCAGCTGCAGCGGCTGGCGGATGTCCTGCTTGGCGGTACGCACATGCAGGGTGCCGCGGCGGTCCTTCGCATCGAAGTACCAGCCTTCGCTGGCGCTGTTGAACGCCGCCGCATCGGCCAGCGCCGGCAGTGCGCGGCCACCGGCCTGCACCGCACGCGGCGCCTGCCGGCTGAGCACGCGCAGGCCGTAGCGGCGCTGTGCCAGCTGGCCGTTGTAGCTGCCCTGCACCGCGTCGATCTGCACCTGCACCGGGCCGCTGCCCTGCGCCGGGGCCTGCACGCGCACCACCTGCGTGCTCGATTCGCCGTTCTGGTAGCGGCGCGTGGTGCCGTCGTCTTCGTACAGCGTGTACTGCGCATCGCCCTGCGGGTAGAGGTCGAAGGTCACTTCATCGAGGGGCTTCTCGCCGTCGAACAGCATCGACGGATACATCGGCAGGATCGCGCCGGCGCGCACGAACACCGGCAGCGTGGCCAGGTCCACCTGGCGGTCGAGCTGGCGGCCCTCGGCCCCGGCCTGCACGCGGCGGCCATCCCAGTAGTCGATCCAGCCGCCGGCCGGCAGGTGGATGTCGCGGCGCCAGCCACGGCTGGCCGCCTGGCTGCGGTACACCGGCGCCACCAGCAGGTCGCGGCCGAGCAGGAACTGGTACTTGTAGGTTTCATCCTGCGCGTGCGGGTCGCGCGGGTTGTCCCACATCAGGCCACGCACCGGCGGTGCACCGGTCTGCGCGGCCTCGTGCACCAGCCCGTACATGTACGGGGTCAGGCGCATCTTCAACTTCAGGTAATCGCGGTTGATGCTGCGGTAGGGCTCGTCGTACCACCACGGATGCTTGCGCGCGTTCGACGACCAGCCGCTCATGCCCATCAGCACCGGGGTGAACGCTTTCCACTGCAGGTCGCGGGTGAAGGTCTCGGCGCTGCCGCCGAAGATCGCATCGACGTCGCCGCTGGCGTAGGCCATGCCGGACAGGCCCGAGCCCACCAGGGTCGGCACGTGCCAGCGGATGTAATCCCAGCTGCTGCTCTGGTCGCCGGTCCAGGCCACCGCGTAGCGCTGGATGCCGGCCCAGCCCATCACCGTCCACAGGAACGGGCGCGAATCGGAGTTGTCGAGGATGCCGTTGAAGGCCTGGCGGTTGGCATCCATCGCGAACTGGTAGCCCTTGCCGGTCCAGGCCACGTCCAGCTTCTGCACCCGGCTGCCGGCCTTGCCCACTTCCCAGGCGATCTTGTCCACGCCGTTCTCGGTCCACAGGCCGGTGTGGAAGCCGTACTTGGCCAGCCCCTGCACGGTTTCGGGCAGCTTCTGGTAGCCGCAGCCGTAGCCGTCGTTGGGCAGGATCCAGCCGCCGGGCATGTCATGTTCGCGGTACTGCTTGGCCACGCTGTCGATCACATCCGGCGTGGTGCCGGTCGGGCCGTCGCTCCAGCCTTCGGGCACGGTGCCGGGCTTCCGGCTGTTGTCGGCGTCGTTGTAGCAGTCGGCATCGCCGTAGGAGAGCGCCCAGCGCGCGACCATGTTCGGGCGGCCGGTCAGCTGGGTGTAGCGTTCGATCAGCTTCGGCAGGTCGGCACCGACGAAGTAGTAGGCATCGAAGCGGTCTTCGCGGTGCAGCAGGGTGGCCTGGTCGGCCTGGCGCAGGTCGTAGCTGCCATCGCTCCAGGTGTTGCGCAGCATGCCCCAGCCACGGCTGCTGAGCAGCATCGGCGCCGGGCTCGGGCGATCGCCTTCTTCCCAGCCGCCGGAGTAGGACACCTCCAGCTCGCGGCCCTTGAACTGGTAGCGGCCGTTCTGCTGGCCACCCCCGAAGTAGCCTTCATCGGCCTGCGAAGAGAGCACCTGCACGCTCTGCGTGGCATCCAGGTCCAGCGGCTGCAGTTCCTGCCACAGCGCAGTGGGCTGGCCGTTGTCCAGGCGCTCCAGGCGCAGGCGCAGCGGCTGCCGCTGCACGTGCAGCACCAGCGCGTCGGTACGCACGCGGATCTCCTGCGCGTCTTCTTCCAGCTGCGCCCGCACGTTCGCCTTGGGCTGCGGCAGCACGATCGGCGCGGCCTTGTCACCGGCCCCGGTCAGCGTGCCCTTGCGGCCAGCCTGCACGCGGAGGATGTCCGCGGCCGGCAGTTCGATGCGGATGCGCGCACCGCTGTCGGTCTGCAGGTCCCAGCCGTGCACGCCGTCGCGGCTGTCACTGGCGCTGACCGAACGCAGGTTGCCGACCGGCTCGGCCTGGGCCGATGTCGCTGCCAGCATCAATGCCGGCAGCAGGGCCAGCAGCAGCGGCGAGCGACGAATGCGGTTCTCCACACGAACTCCCAACCCGTTCACCGGGCGTTTCGAAAGCAGTTGCGGCCGACTCTAGGGCAGGGATTCGAAAGATGTCAATAAATTGAAAGGAAAAAGGAAGATATATTTGTTAGAAACGAAAGTTGTTGCGTTGCAATACTTTGTGTAAGCGCTTGCAAACCCCTGTTAAGCATTGTGCGATACGGCATTCGGCCGGTTCTTGCGTTTCTGGATCCACCTGTTCACGAGCAAGCTGCGTCAAGCCATTTCTTTCTTTTTGCTTTCGATGTTTGACATTTCGAAAGAAAACACTGATGGTGCGCTGGCCCAACTGGAACCTCCGAATGGACGTCACCCTGCTTTCCGATGTGTCCGCCTGGCAGCGCCGGGGCGGAGCCGATACCGCTACCGAAATCGCCCAGCAGCCGGCGCTGTGGGAAGCCCTTGCGCAGGACCTGTCGCGTGCCCGCGACCGCCTGCAGGCCTTCCTCGGCGACAGCCTCAACGATCCCAACCAGCGCGTGCTGTTCACCGGCGCTGGCAGCTCCGGCTTCATCGCCGAAATGGTGGCCGATGCGATCAACGCGCAGTGGCCGGCCGAGGTGCGCGTGGTGCATACCACCAGCCTGCTGACCCACCCGGCGCTGTACCTGCAGCGCGACCGCCCCACCCTGCTGGTGTCGTTCGGCCGCAGCGGCTCCAGCCCGGAAAGCGTGGCTGCGGTCGACCGCGTGCGCGCCGACGTGGCCGACGCCCGTTTCCTGGACATCACCTGCAATGCCGACGGCGAACTGGCCCGCCGTGGTGCCGGCCGCAGCGATACCTTCACCCTGCTGATGCCTTCGGCCAGCTGCGACCGTGCCTTTGCCATGACCAGCAGCCTGACCTGCATGCTGCTGGCCGCGCTGACCGTGTTCGACCGCTCGCCGTGGGAGGCGCGCAGCGCACGCCTGAAGCAGATTGCCGCGCTGGGCCGCGAAGGCCTGGCACAGTGGGATGCGCCGGTGGCGGCACTGGCGCAGCGCCCGTTCAACCGGGTGATCTACCTGGCCAGCGGACCGCTGGAAGCGCTGGCCCGCGAGTGCGCGCTGAAGGTGCTGGAACTGACCGCTGGCCGCGTGCTGGCGCTGGCCAATACCCCGCTCGGCTTCCGCCACGGCCCCAAGTCCACGCTGGATGGCGACACCCTGGTGGTGGTGCTGCGCAGCGTGCAGCCGCTGGCACGCCGCTACGAGCAGGACCTGCTGGAAGAACTGCGCCGCGACGGCGTGGCCGGGCAGGTGCTGGCGATCGGCCCGCATGCGGATATCGGCGCGGACGACGAGCACACGCTGACCGTGCCGGCACTGGACGACCCGTGGCTGGCGCCGGTGTGGCTGGGCTTCGCCCAGTTGTTCGCGCTGCAGCGCTCGGCCGCGCTGGGCCTGACCCCGGACAATCCGTTCCCGGACGGCACCGTCAACCGCGTCGTCCAGGGCGTCACCATCCACCATGGCTGAGCTGATCGCCCATGCCTGCTACGGCATCGACATCGGCGGCACCAAGATCGAGCTGGTGGCGTGCGATGCGGCGATGCAGGTCACCTGGCGCCGCCGCGTGGCGACGCCGCAGGGCGACTACGGCGGTTTCCTGCAGGCCGTCGTTGCACTGGTGGCCGAGGCCGATGCCACGCTGGGGCGCAGTGACGCCGCCATCGGCATCGCCCTGCCCGGCGTGCGCGACCGCCGCAGTGGCCGCCAGCTCAGCGCGAACGTGCCGGCGCTGACCGGCCAGTGCGTCGCCCACGACCTGCAGGCCCGCCTGCAGCGTCCGCTGCACTTCGGCAATGACCTGCAGTGCTTTGCGTTGTCCGAGGCGCATGGTGGCGCCGCCGATGGCTACCCCAGCATGTTCGGCGCCATCCTCGGCACCGGTGCCGGTGGTGGCTTCTGCCTGCAGGGCCGCCTGCTGACCGGCTTCAACGGCCTGGCCGGCGAATGGGGCCACTGGAGCGTGCCCGGCCACCTGCTGCAGCGCCACGGCCTGCCGCTGCTGGACTGCGGCTGCGGCCTGCAGGGCTGCGTGGAGCGCTACGTGTCCGGCAGCGGCGTGGCGATGATCGAACGCCATCTCGGTGGCAGCGCGCGCGATGCCAGCGCGGTGATCGCCCTGGCCGAGGCCGGCGATGCACGCGCCCGCCAGGCGCTGGACATCCACCGCGACCTGCTCGGCCACAGCCTGGCCGCACTGGTGCTGGCGCTGGACCCGCACGTGATCGTGCTCGGCGGCGGCCTTTCGCAGTACGCGCCGCTGTACCAGCTGCTGCCCGCCGCCGTCGCCGCGCATCTGTTCAACGGCGCGCAGGTGCCGCCCATCGTACCGCCGCGCTTCGGCGATGCCGGTGGTGCGCGCGGTGCCGCGCTGCTGGCCTGCCAACCCTCGTTTTCCTGATCGACCGGAGCCTGACCATGTCCCCGCTGCAGACCCTGCTTGCCTCCCACCGCGCCGGTGCCAATGTCGGCCTGTACAGCGTCTGCTGCAGCAACGAACAGGTGCTGCGCGCGGCCATGCACGTGGCGCTGGCGCACGGCACCGTGCTGCTGGTCGAAGCCACGTCCAACCAGGTCGACCAGTTTGGCGGCTACACCGGCATGACCCCGCCGCAGTACCGCGATTACGTCGGCGCGCTGGCCGATCAAGAAGGCTTCCCGCGCGAGCGGCTGATCCTCGGTGGCGACCACCTTGGCCCGAACGCCTGGCAGAAGCGCCCGGCCGCCGAAGCCATGACCCATGCGCGCGTGCTGATCGAGGCCTACGTGGCCGCCGGCTTCCACAAGATCCACCTGGACTGCAGCATGTCCTGCGCCGACGACCCGGTGCCGCTGCCCGATGCGATCGTCGCCGCACGTTCGGCCGAGTTGGCCGAGATCGCCGAGCGCACCGCCGCCGGGCACGGCCTGCCGCCGCCGGTCTATGTCATCGGCACCGAAGTGCCGGTGCCCGGTGGCGAAGCCTCGCTGGCCGGCGGCCTGCAGGTGACCACCCCGGCCGCCGCCGCGCAGACGCTGGCCATCCACCAGCACGCCTTCGATACGCCGCAGCTGCGCGATGCGTGGCAGCGGGTGATCGCGATGGTGGTGCAGCCGGGCGTGGATTTCGACCACAGCAGCGTGCACGAGTACGACCCGGCGGCAGCCGATGCGCTGGCCGGTTTCCTCGAACAGCAGCCGCGCATCGTGTTCGAAGCGCATTCCACCGATTACCAGCGCGAAAGCGGCCTGCACGCGTTGGTGCGCGACCACTTCGCCATCCTCAAGGTGGGCCCGGCGGCGACCTTCGCGTACCGCGAGGCGCTGTTCGCGCTGGCCGCCATCGAGGCCGACCTGCTGCCAGCGGCGCAGTGCTCGCGCCTGCCGCAGGTACTGGATGAGGTGATGCAGGCGCAGCCGAAGTACTGGCAGCCCTACTACCAGGGCGACGAAGCCGAACTGCGCTTGTTGCGCCGCTTCTCCTTCAGCGACCGCTGCCGCTACTACTGGGGCGAGCCCGCATTGCTGCAGGCGGTGCAGACCCTGTTCGCCAACCTGGAACGGCAGGCGCCGCCGCTGGTACTGCTCAGCCAGTACTTGCCCGAGCAGTACCGCGCCGTGCGCGAAGGCCGGCTGGCCAACACCCCCAGCGCGCTGGTGCAGCACCGCATCGGCCAGTGCCTGGGCGAGTACGCCCGCGCCTGCAGCGCCAACCAGGCGGGCACCCGCAAGCAGAACGCAAGTTCGGCTGCCTCCGTTCTTGCGAACGGCTAATCTCTACCTTTCCTGACGAAACCGAGAGATGGCCATGCGCAACACCCGCTCCCGCCGGCAACAGATCCTGCAGCTGCTGATCGAGCATGGCTCGGTGCAGGTGGCCGATCTGGTCGAGCGCTTCGGCGTGTCGGCGGTGACCATCCGTGCCGACCTCACCCACTTCGAGGCGCAGGGCCTGGCCACCCGTACCCACGGCGGTGCCACCCTGGTGCGCACGCCGCCGCAGGAACAGGACATCCACGAGAAGGATGCGCTGAACCTGCCGCTGAAGGAGTCCATCGGCACTGCTGCCGCGCGCTTGGTGCAGGCCGGCGACAACATCATCATCGACTCCGGCTCGACCACGATGACCCTGGCCCGCCACCTGCGCGGCCACCGCGACGTGACGGTGATGACCAACGGCCTGAACATCGCCTGGGAACTGGCCAACGCGCCGGGCATCACCGTGCTCCTCACCGGTGGCCTGCTGCGCCAGCAGTCGCTCTCGCTGCAGGGCAGCCAGGCCGAGGCCAGCCTCAACTCCTACAGCTTCGACACCCTGTTCCTGGGCGTGGACGGCCTTGACCTGCAGTTCGGCCTGACCACCCACGATGAAGCCGAAGCCCGCCTCAACCACCGCATGGTCGAGCGCGCGCGCCGCATCGTGGTGCTCACCGACGCCTCCAAGTTCGGCCGCGTCAGCCTGCACCGCATCGCGCTCCTGGACCAGATCCACGCCATCATCACCGACGCCGGCATCGACGATGCCACCCGCGAGGGGCTGCAGCGGCTGGGCATCGAAGTGATCATCGCCGAGACACCGCCATGACCGACACCCGTTCCCTGCACGGCCGCATCCTCACCCCGCTGGGCTGGCGCCGTGGCCATGTCCAGTTCGATTCGCACGTGCGCCAGCTGCAGGTGGATGACCACAGTGGCGCCGACGATCTGCAGCTGCCGGTGATCCTGCCCGGCTTCATCGACCTGCACGTGCACGGCGCGGCCGGCGTGGACCTGATGCAGGGCGGCGAGGTGGCCCGCACCATCGCCCGCACCCACCTGCGCTTCGGTACCACCACCCTGCTGGCGACCACCATGACCGCCGGCCTGGACGAGATCGAGCATGCGCTGCAGGGTGTGGCCGCCGCGATGGCGGCGCCGGATGCCGAGGCCGCGACCATCGCCGGCGTGCATCTGGAAGGCCCCTTCATCAGCCCGCAGCGGCTGGGCGCGCAGCCCAACCGCACGATCGAGGCAACGCTGGCGCTGGTGCAGCAGCTGCACGCGCTGGCGCCGATCCGGGTGATGACGCTGGCGCCGGAGATCGGCGGGCACACCGCGCTGATTCCCGCGCTGTCGGCGATGGGCATCCGCGTGCAGCTGGGCCACAGCGCCGGCACCTACGAGGAAGGCGTGGCCGCGCTGCAGGCCGGTGCGTCCGGCTTCACCCATCTGTTCAACGGCATGACCGGCGTCGACCATTACCGCCCGGGCATTGCCGCCGCCGCACTGGCGCATGCGCAGTACGCCGAGATCATTCCCGACCTGCAGCACATCCACCCCGGCGTGATCCGCCTGGCCGCGCGCGCGATTCCGCGCCTGTACGCGGTGACCGATGCCACCGCGGCCACCGGCATGCCCGATGGCGAATACGCGCTGGGCGAACAACGCGTGCACAAGTGCGGCGGCTGCGTGCGCCTGGCCACCGGTTCGCTGGCCGGCAGTGCGCTGACCATGGACCAGGCGCTGCGCAACCTGGTGCAGGTGGGCCTGGACCTGGCCGATGCCTCCAAGCGCGTCTCCACCTTCCCCGCCGCGTACCTCGGCCTGGACGATCGCGGCCGCATCGCGCCCGACGCCCGCGCCGACCTGGTGGTGCTGGACGCCGCACTGCGCCTGCAGCAGGTGGTGGTGGGTGGGCATGTTGTCGATCTGAACGCTGCACGCGCCTGATGCACGTCGTGCGGCGGGAACGCCGCATTGAAACGCCGCCGGGCACGGCCCGGCTCTACCTGGGAACCTGTCGATGACCGCACCCACCGCCCCGCGCTGGCCCGTTCGCTACCTGCTCTTCATCGGCGGCCTCGGCGGCCTGCTGTACGGCATCGACATCGGCATCATCGCCGGCGCCCTGCCCTACCTGGAAGCCACCGCCAGCCACGCCTGGCAGCTCAGCAGCCAACAGCTCGGCTTCGTGGTCGCAGCGGTACTGCTGGGCAGCGTGCTGTCTTCGTTGTTTGCCGGCATGGTGGCCGACCTGATCGGCCGCCGCGGCGCGATGCTGCTGGCGGGCGTGCTGTTCACCGCCTCCATCCCGATCATGGCGCTGGCCTCGGGTTACACGCCGCTGCTGCTGGGCCGCCTGCTGCAGGGCATCAGCGGAGGCCTGATCGGCGTGGTGGTGCCGCTGTACCTGGCCGAAGTGCTCAGCCCCGAGCGGCGCGGCCGCGGTGCGGCGATGTTCCAGCTGCTGCTGACCATCGGCCTGGTGCTGGCTGCACTCATCGGCCTGTACCAGGCGCATGCCGTGGATGCCGCCGCCGAGGCGGTGCACTCGCTGCCGCTGGCACAGCAGGCGCAGGAACTGTTCGCGGTGAAGGACCACGCCTGGCGCACCATCTTCTGGAGCTGCCTGGCACCGGGCCTGCTGTTCTGTGCCGGCATCTTCTGGTTGTCCGAATCACCGCGCTGGCTGGTACGCCGTGGCCGCGTGGAAGACGCCCGCCGCAGCCTGCAGCGCGTGCTGCCCGCTGCCGATGTGGAACCCACGCTGGCGCAGATCCAGGCACCGGAAACGCGCAGCAGCGATGGCCGCCGTGATCCGCTGCTGAGCCGCCGCTACGTGGTGCCGTTCCTGCTGGCCTGCGTGGTGCTGGCCTGCACCCAGGCCACCGGCATCAATTCGATACTGGCCTACGCGGTCAACATCCTCAACCAGGCCGGCCTGTCCGGCTCGGTGGCCAACGGCGCTGACGTGGCCATCAAGCTGCTCAACGCGGTGATGACCGTGGTCGCCCTGCTGCTGGTCGACCGCAAGGGCCGCCGCTTCCTGCTGATGCTGGGCAGCGGCGGCATCTGCGTGGCCCTGCTGGCCGCGGCCACGCTGTTCTTCCAGGCCGAGCGCGGTCGCGCCGACGTGCAGCCGCAGCTGCAGGCCGCAGTGAGTGGTGACGGCCTGCAGCTGGTGCTGGATGACGCGCAGTGGCAGCGCCTGGCCGCTGGCACCGACAGCGAGGGCCGGCCGATGCAACTCACCGTGTCGTACGCCTATGGCGATTTCACCAACGTGCGTGCCCTGCGCAGCGACAACCTGGGTGACCGCGAACTGCGCATCGCGCGTGCCGGCACCGTGCAGCCGGACAGCGTCATCGGCGCGTTCTTCCGCCACCTGCACCTGAACCCCTTCGCCGACCCGGCCAGCGCCGCGCAGGCGCCGCTGCGCATCGAACAGGCACGCATCGGCCCGGTGCCGCCACCGGCACACGGCTGGGCCGTGGCCGCGTGCATCCTGGTATTCGTTGCGTTCTTCGCGGTCGGCCCCGGCGTGTGCGTGTGGCTGGCGCTGTCGGAACTGATGCCCAACCGCATCCGCTCCAATGGCATGAGCATCGCCCTGCTCATCAACCAGTTCGTCTCCACCACGATTGCCGCCATCTTCCTGCCCACGGTGGGGCACCATGGCTATGCCAGCATGTTCCTGTTCTGGGCCGGCTGCACGTTTGTGTTCTTCCTGGTGGCCGCCCTGTGGCTGCCGGAAACCAAGGGCAAGTCGCTGGAAGAGATCGAAGCGCGGTTTGCCGGCAACCGGGCGTGAAGGACAGGCGGGTAGAGTCGACTGTCAGTCGACTTGCGCGAAGCGCGGGAAGGACGGTCGACCAACGGTCGACTCTACCCGTCGACGTCAGCGGCCGGTGATGTGCTTCTCCAGCGCCTGCGCTTCGGCAATGCTGGACAGCCCGCTCAGCAGCATTGATTCGCCGAACGGGCCCTGCACCGTCGCCACCATCAGCACGCGGCCATCCACGCTGATGGCCGCACGCTGGCCCACCAGGGCTGCGGTGCCATCGTGGATGCGCTGGTGTGCCTCCGGTCGGTAGCGGATCTGCAGGCCCGGTTGGTTGCCGTTGTCCAGCACATAGCGCACATCGGCGATGTCCGCGCTGCCGGCAATCGGCGGTTCACGCAGGGCCAGTGCCTCGCCCTGCCACTCAACCGGCGTGCCCTTGCCCTCCGCATCGACCGCGCTCAGGCGCACGTCCACGCCGGGACGCGGTGCCTGCTGCCTGCCCACCGGCGCATCAGCAGGTGCGCCCGGCATGCAGGCGGTCAAACCCAGCGCCGCCGCCAGCAACAACGGAAGCGCGGCCCTCACGCCAGCGTCCTCAGTTTCAGTGCCACGACAATCTGCAGCAGCCCGTACAGCAGGCTGCCGATGCCCATCCAGAGGGTGGTCACCGCCACCCCGGCCAGCGGGTTGGCCGCAAACAGCAGGCCGAGCACGATCGCCAGCGCGCCACTGAGGATCAGCACCCACTCGCCCCGGATGTGCCTGCGCACGCGCACGGCGAACACGATGCGGTAGATGCCCGCCACCAGCAGCCAGGCAGCCAGCAGCAGCACCAGCACGCTGGCGGTGGCCAGCGGATTGATCACCGCCAGCGTGCCGAAGCCCAGCGAAGCCACCGCATACAACAGCAGCCAGCCCCGCGGCGCGCCGCTGCCGCCACTGATCAAGGCGATCAGGCTGATGACCCCTTCGACGATGGCCATCAGGCCCAGTGCCCAGGCCAGCGCCGTGGCTGCGGCCATCGGCCAGCCGATTGCGGTGATGCCAAAGCCCAGCGCGACCACGCCATACAGCAGCAGGATCGACCAGCTGCGGCCGATGGCCGACAACAGCGGCGACGGGGAAGATTCGGGAGACAGCATGACCACTCCTTCGATCAGGTTCCTGGCCCATCCTAGCGCCCGCCCCGTTGATGGCACCATCACGGCACCCGCGGGGCAACCGACTGGGTAGAGTCGACCGTTGGTCGACTAGCATTATCCAGATCGAAGGGCAGTCGACCAACGGTCGACTCTACCGGAACGCATCACGGCACCCGCGCGCACACCCACACGCGCACTTCGTCGCCACCGACCAGCCGCAGCGTTTCCGCCACTTCCAGCACGGTACTGCCCGTGGTCATCACATCGTCCACCAAGGTCAGGCGCGGTGGCACCGCACCGCGCACACCGAAGGCGTCGAACAGGTTGTCGCGGCGCTGCTCGGCGCTGCGCTCCGACTGCGGCGCGGTGTGCCGGCGCCGGTACAGGCCGCGCCACACCGGCTGGCGCAGCAGCCGGCACAGCTCGCCGGCCTGGTCGTAACCGCGCTGGCGCAGGCGCCGCGGATGCAACGGCACCGGTGCCAGCGGCGGGCACGCCCACGGTGGCGGATGGCGAAGCATCAACTGCGCCAGCAGTCGGCCGGCGGCCAGGTCCTGGTGGAATTTGTAGCGGACCAGCAGCTGGTCCACGGGCGGCAGGTACAGCAGGCTGGCGTGGGTCGCAGCCTGCGGCGGCGGCTCCTCGCGGCAGGTGCCGCAGACCGGCAGCGCGCTGTCCGGCAGCGGCAGTGCACAGCGCAGGCAGGCGCGGCCGGACCAGGGCATGTCGTCCAGGCAGGCGGCGCACAGATCCAGGCCATCGTGGCCGGGGTCGTCGCAGACCAGGCAGCGCAGCGGCAGCAGCACCTGCAGGGCCGCTGAAGCGGCGCGAGCCAGCGCGTTGTGGATTCCCTGTATCGGCATGCCCGCTACTGTGTGCGCTGCATTCGCCGGATGGCATCAGGGTTAAGCGCCTCGGCGGGTAGGTGCAGGCTGTCCAGCGCAGGCGGTGGCGAGGACACAGGGAATGCACATCCGCCCGCCTACGCTGTGCCCGCCACATGCCGGAGTTGCGGATCGCGTATGAACAAGCGGACCAGAATCATCATCCTTGTCCTGGTGATCGGGGCACTCGCCATGGCCGTGCCCAGCCTCATTCTGTACATGAAGTACGGCGAAACCCACGACCCGGGCCTGCAGAAAGAGGCGGACCGGATGCAGCAGGAGCAGGACAAACCCTGACGTGCCAGCATCCGCCCCCCGCGCACCCGTCGTACCGGCTTGGCTGCCGGACCATTGGAACGTGCTGCCGCGCGACTTCTATCGCCGCCACCCCACGGCGGTGGCACCCGCACTGCTGAACAAGCTGATCGTGCGCGATGACGGTCGCGCTGCGCGCATCGTGGAAGTGGAGGCGTACGCAGGCAGCGAGGACCCCGCCGCGCATTCCTACCGGGGGCAGACCGCCCGCAATGCCACCATGTTCGGCGAAGCCGGCCACCTGTATGTCTACTTCACCTACGGCATGCACTGGGGCAGCAACGCGGTCTGTGGCGAGGTTGGCGAAGGGGTGGGCGTGCTGCTGCGGGCGGCCGAACCGGTCGCCGGGGTGGGCGCCATGCAGGCGGCACGGCCTGCCGCCAGGCGCGAACGCGATCTGGCCAGCGGCCCCGGCAAGCTGTCCCAGGCGCTCGGCATCACCCGCGATCTGGATGGAGCAGATCTGGTGGCCGCTGACCGTGGCATCGTCATCGTCTGTGATGGCACGCCGCCACCGGAATCACCCGTCGTCGGGCCACGCATCGGCATCAGCCGCGCAATCGATTTCCCATGGCGATGGCATGTGCCGGACCATCCGCATGTCTCGGTGCGGCCACGCAAGCGCTAGCTCCCACCCGCCAGCAACGGAGGCAACACCTGCGCCAGCCAGTCGATGAACACCCGCAGGCGCGGCGTCACGTGCCGGTTGTTCGGGTACACCACGTGGAACGGGTACGGCGCCGGCCGCCACGGCTGCAGCACTTCCACCAGTGCCTTGCTGCGCAGCGCAGCGCCGGCCGCATAGCCGAAGGTCTGCACCAGGCCCATGCCTGCAATGGCGGCGGCGAGGTGCGCGTTGCTTTCGTTGATGCCGATGCGGTGCTCGGCCTTGATCTCAAACGCACCGTCTTCGCCGCGAAACCGGAACGGCACCGCACGGCCGTTCGACGGCAGCAGGTAGCTGACCAGCCGATGGCCGTTGCGCAGCTCTTCGGGATAGGCGGGAATGCCATGCGCCTTCAGGTAGCGTGGGCTGGCGCAGGTCACCAGGTGCGCGTCACCCAGGTGGCGGGCCACCAGCGAGGAATCATCCAGCGCACCGCCGCGGATCACGCAGTCCACGTTCTCGCTGATCAGGTTCACCGCGCGGTCTGAAACGCCCAGTTCGATGCGGATGTCCGGGTAGCGCGCCATGAAGTCAGGCAGCACGGGAATCAGCACATCGCGCGCGGTGGAGCCGCCGATGTCCACGCGCAGCAAGCCGCGGGGTGCGCCGCGTGCAGCGCTGAAGGAGGCGTCGACATCCTCCAGGTCACGCAGCAGGCGGCCGGCCTTCTCGTAGTACGCCTGGCCCTCGGCGGTCACCGCTACGCGCCGCGTGGTCCGCTGCAGCAGGCGCACCCCCAGGTGCGTTTCCAGCTCGCGCACCAGCTTGCTCAGCGAGGTGGTGGGCATGTCCAGCGAATCGGCGGCGCGGGTGAAGCTGCCGGCCTCGACGACGCGGGCGAAGGCACGGATGGCATTGAGCTGGTTCATGCGATTGATTATGCACGCACATGCATAGTCATTGTCATTGCGCATGATTTATCGCAGCAGCGCCGCTGCCCATCATTCTCCCACCCGCTGCCACCCCTCCCCGGCAGCCCTTGCAGGAGAACACCATGAGCACTGATTTCAACGGCAAGATCGCCCTCGTCACCGGCGGCACCACCGGCATCGGCCTGGCCACCGCCCAGCACCTGGCCAACCTCGGCGCCAAGGTCTTCATCACCGGCCGCCGCCAGCCTGAACTGGACGCCGCCGTGGCCGCCATCGGCACGCAGGCCACCGGCATCCGCGCCGATGCCGCGCAGCCCAGCGACCTCGATGCGGTGTACGCGCAGATCGCCCGCCAGGCCGGCCGCCTGGACATCCTGTTCGCCAATGCCGGTGGCGGCGACATGCTGCCGCTGGGCGCCATCACCGAAGAACACTTCGACCGCATCTTCGCCACCAACGTGCGCGGCGTGCTGTTCACCGTGCAGAAGGCGCTGCCGCTGCTGGTCGATGGGGCCTCGGTCATCCTCACCGGCTCGACGGTTTCGATCCAGGGCACGGCCAACTTCAGCGTGTACAGCGCCAGCAAGGCTGCGGTGCGCAACTTCGCCCGCTCGTGGGCACTGGACCTGAAGAAGCGCCGCATCCGGGTGAACGTGGTCAGCCCCGGCCCGATCCGCACCCCCGGCCTGGGCGACCTGGTGCCCGACGAAGCACGCCAGGGCCTGTTCGATCACCTTGCCGCGCAGGTGCCGCTGGCCCGCCTCGGCGAACCGCAGGAAGTGGCCAATGCCGTAGCCTTCCTGGCCTCGGATGCGGCCAGCTTCGTCAACGGCATCGAGTTCTTTGTCGATGGCGGCATGGCCCAGGTGTGATGCGTGGTGGCCCGTGCGGCCACGGATGAATCAGCGCTGCCGGCTCAGGCCGGCATGCGCTTGTTGATAAAGGATGTGCGTCAGCTCGTACTGGTTGCACCCTCGCCCCGGCAGCGCACCGTCTTCGCCGGGGACACCCATCTCGAATCCCTCTTCCACGTCTTCGTAGTAGAGCCACCCGTCAGCGAGATGGGCGACGACCCAGACCGGCTCGACCGCACCCAGGCGATGCAACGGCACCGCATGGAACGGCACGCGCAGCGCAGCGAAGGCGGCCTGCTGTTCGTGTGTGCAGCAGGCCAGCTGGGCAGCAACCAACGCATCGAGTTCGTCGCGGGTGATTGGCTGCCAGCATCCGGCGCGGGCGTCGAAGGGCTCCATCAGTACGCGTCAGTCGCAATCCTGGTAACCACCCACCACGCCACAGTGCCTGCAGCGGAACAGGTAGGCCGTCGGTGATCCGTCCTTGTCCAACGCGGCAAGGAAGTGCTGCCACTGCGGCCCGTCGTCCAGCCCGGTGCTGTCCTGGATCGCCACCACCGCATCCTTGCCGTGTGCTTCCAGTTCGGCGCGACCGGCGCGGCCGATGAACTGCGCGGCATCCCCGCAGTGCGTCCACCACTGTTCCTGCTGCCAGCCGTTGAAGCCGGGGGTGCGCTGCGCGATTTCGTCGATGATGTCCTCACCGACCTCATCCCACTCGCCACCACCGCCCACGCCTTCCTCGTCGCTGAAGGTGACACCCAGGCGCTCATGTGCCGAGCCGTCGGCAATGCACCACGGGCAGATCTGCTGCTCGTACTCCTCTTCGGCATACACCGGCCCGGCATAGACGTAACCGCGCGCCTGCCCGCAGCAGACACAGGGCGTATCGGCGGCCACCACGCTGCCGGTGGCGACGGGGTCGGGGTGATAGGTGAAGCGCGGCAGGCCCATGGCAGTTCCTTCGCTCGGCGGCCCAGTCTAGCGGCACGCCGATGCCGGAATGATGTAAACCTATTTGCATAGCTGAAAGTTGACAGTCATTGCCAACCCACCCACACTGCCGCCCTCGCTCCAACTCCCCAGGGTCCCGCCATGGCTTCTGCCATCCGCCACGACTGGCAGCACGATGAACTGCAGGCGCTGTTCGACCTGCCCCTGCCGGAGCTGCTGTTCCGCGCCGCCAGCGTGCATCGCGCGCATTTCGATCCGGCGCAGGTGCAGGTATCCACGCTGCTGTCGGTGAAGACCGGCGGCTGCCCCGAGGACTGCGCGTACTGCCCGCAGGCGCAGCGCTACAGCACCGGTGTAAGCGCGCAGAAACTGATGGACACCGACGCGGTGCTGGCCAAGGCGCGCCAGGCGAAGGCGGCCGGTGCATCGCGCTTCTGCATGGGCGCAGCGTGGCGCTCGCCCAAGGACCGCGACATCCCCAGGGTGGCCGCGATGATCGCCGGGGTGAAGGCACTCGGCCTGGAAACCTGCGCCACGCTCGGCATGCTCACGGGCGAGCAGGCACGCGCATTGAAGGATGCCGGGCTGGACTACTACAACCACAATCTGGACACCGCACCGGATTACTACGATTCGATCATCCACACCCGCCAGTACCAGGACCGCCTGGACACGCTCGGCCACGTGCGCGATGCCGGGTTGAAAACCTGCTGCGGCGGCATCGTCGGCATGGGCGAAACGCGCGCACACCGCATCGGCCTGCTGCTGGCGCTGGCCACGCTGCCGGCGCATCCCGATTCGGTACCGATCAACAAGCTGGTGCAGGTGGCCGGTACCCCGCTGCATGGCAGCGCGGAACTGGACCCGTTCGAGTTCGTGCGCATGATCGCGGTGGCGCGCATTGCGATGCCACGCTCGATGGTGCGGCTGTCGGCGGGTCGCGAGGCGATGAGCGACGAGCTGCAGGCGCTGTGTTTCCTGGCCGGTGCCAACTCGATCTTCTACGGCGAAAAACTGCTGACCACCGGCAACCCGGAAAGCGAGCGCGACCTTGCCCTGTTCGCGCGCCTGGGCCTGCAGCCGATGCCGGTGCAGGTGGATGCCGACGGCCACGACCACGGCGGCACCGTGCATGCCGATATCAGCGCCGATGGCCCCGGTTGTGGCTGCGCCCACGCCGCGTGACACGCCGCGTGATTGGGGCGTCGAGCAGGCGTGGCGGCAACGCGCTACCCTAGCCGCCCCGTCGTCGCCTGAAGCCAGCATGGCCCGCCCCGACCTGACCGCCCGCCTCCAAGCCCAGCGCGCGTTGCGCGATGCACAAGGCCGTCGCCGCCCGCGGCGCACGGTCACCCGTCGTGATGGCGTGCGCCTGGAAATCGACGGGCGCTGGCTGACCGGATTCTGCAGCAACGACTACCTGGGCCTGGCCCAGCAGTTCAGCGTGGTCAACGCGCTGCAGGACGCCGCCGCGCGCGATGGCACCGGCGCCGGTGCCTCGCACCTGGTCTGCGGCCATCACGCACTGCACGACGCACTGGAACGCGAAGTGGCCGACTGGCTGGGCTACCCGCGCGCCCTGCTGTTCGGCAGTGGCTTCGCCGCCAACCTGGCGGTGCAGCAGGCGCTGCTGAGCGAAGAGACCGACGTCTGCGTGCAGGACAAGCTCAACCACGCCAGCCTTCTGGATGCCACGCGCCTGGCCGGTGCGCGCCTGCGCCGCTACCCGCACCTGGACCCGGAAGGCGCGATGCGCCAGCTCAAGCACGCACCCGAGGGTGCGGCGATGCTGGCCACCGACGGTGTCTTCAGCATGGACGGCGATGTTGCACCGCTGCGTGCCTTGTCGCTGGTCGCGCGCCTGCAGCAGGCGCTGTTCTACGTGGACGACGCGCATGGCGTGGGCGTGCTCGGCGATGGCCGTGGTGCCGTCGCGACCGCCGGCCTGGGCGTGGACGACGTGCCGCTGCAGCTGGTCACCCTGGGCAAGGCGCTGGGCAGCGCCGGTGCGCTGGTGCTCGGCCGCGAAGACCTGGTCGAGCACCTGGCCGAAACCGCACGTCCCTACATCTACACCACGGCCCTGCCGCCGGCCCTGGCAGCCTCGGCACTGGAAGCGGTGCGGCTGGCCCGCCGTGACCATTGGCGCCGCGCCAAGCTGGCCGACCTGATCGCTCAGTTCCGCGGCGAAGCGCGCCGCCACGGGCTCGACCTGATGGCCTCGGAAACCCCGATCCAGCCGCTGCTGTGTGGCGATGACCACACCGCCGTGGCGATGTCGCAGGCGCTGGAACAGGCCGGCTGGCTGGTCGGTGCCATCCGCCCGCCGACGGTGCCCGAAGGCAAGGCGCGGCTGCGCGTCACCCTGTCGGCGCTGCATACGCCCGAACAGGTGCGCGAGCTGGTCGAAGCGATCGCCGTGGCGCGCGATCGCGTCGCCTCGGCGCCGCACGAACTGTTGCCGCCTGCGCTGCCGGCGCTGGCCTGACACGCGCCCGTCGTACCCCATGCATATCGACGTCACCGGCCACGGGCCGGACCTGGTTCTGATCCATGGCTGGGCCCTGCAGGGCGGCGTGTTCGCGCCACTGGTGCAGCGCCTGGCCGACCGTTTCACCCTGCACGTGGTCGATCTGCCCGGCCATGGCCACAGCCGCGACGACAGCACCCCGCTGCGCCTGCCGCACGTGGTCAACGCCATTGCCGCCGCCACGCCACCGGCGGTGTGGTGCGGCTGGTCGCTGGGCGGGCTGTTCGCGCTGCACGCGGCGGCCACCCTGCCGAAGGTGCGCGGGCTGGCGATGATTGCCGCCACGCCGCGCTTCGTGCGTGGCGAAGACTGGCCGCATGCGGTGGAACCGGCCGTGTTCGAGCAGTTCGGCCGCGACCTGGCCACGGACTTCGGCGGCACGCTGGAACGCTTCCTGGCGCTGGACGTGATGGGCTCGGCGCACGCCCGCGAGGAGCTGCGCACCCTGCGCCAGCGCCTGGTCGAGCGCGGCGCCCCCAGCGAGCGTGCCCTGCTGGAAGGCCTGCGCCTGCTGGAAGGCACCGACCTGCGCGGCGCCCTGCCGGCGCTGGGCAAGCCCAGCCTGTGGATTGCCGGCCAGCGCGACCGTCTGGTGTCCCCCGCCGCGATGCAGGCCGCCGCCGCACTGGCGCCGGGCGCGCAGGCACTCACCGTGGCCCACGGTGGCCATGCGCCCTTCCTCGGCCACGCCGACGAGGTGGCCGCCGCCCTGCAACACTTCGTTGCCGGCCTGTCACCGGCCGATGGCGGACAATGAGCGCCTTCCGAACTCCGCAGGGTTGACGCATGGATCTGGGTATTTCCGGCCGCTGGGCACTGGTCTGTGGCGCAAGCAAGGGCCTGGGCCTGGGCTGCGCACGCGCCCTCGTGGCTGAAGGCGTGAACGTGGTGATCGTGGCCCGTGGCGAAACCGCCCTGCAGGCTGCCGCTGAGGAACTGCGTGCCCTGCCCGGTGCCGCCGAAGTGCGTACGGTCGCCGCCGATGTCACCACCGAAGCCGGCCGCACGCAGGCGCTGGCCGCCTGCCCGCAGGTCGACATCCTGGTGACCAATGCCGGTGGCCCGCCGCCGGGCGATTTCCGCACGTTCGAGCGCGACGACTGGATCGCCGCGCTGGATGCCAACATGCTGGCGCCGATCGCGCTGATCCGCGCCACGGTGGACGCGATGATCGCGCGCGGCTTCGGCCGCATCGTCAACATCACCTCGTCCTCGGTGAAGGCACCGATCGACACGCTGGCGCTGTCCAACGGCGCGCGCAGCGGCCTCACCGGCTTCGTCGCCGGCCTGGCGCGGCGCACCGTCGGCCACAACGTCACGATCAACAACCTGCTGCCCGGCCAGTTCGACACCGACCGCCTGCGCGCCAACTTCGCCCATGCCGCGGGTGGGGATGGCGATGTGCAGGCCGTGGCCGACCGGCGCCGCCAGCAGATCCCCGCCGGCCGCTTCGGCACGCCGGACGAATTCGGCGCCGCCTGCGCCTTCCTGTGCAGCGCACAGGCCGGTTACCTCACCGGGCAGAACCTGCTGATCGACGGCGGCGCCTACCCCGGTACGTTCTAAGAGACTTCCGCAATGCCGTCCCACTTCGATGCCCGCCACGTCCGCCGCGCGTTCGCCCGCGCCGCCAACAGCTACGACGCCGCCGCTGCCCTGCAGCGCGAGGTGCAGTCGCGGCTGATCGAATCGCTGGACTACCTGGAATCACGCAAGCCCGAGGTGGTGCTGGACATCGGCGCCGGCACCGGCCACGCCAGCGCGCTGATGAAAAAGCGCTGGCCGAAGGCGCAGGTGATCGCGATGGACGTGGCCCTGCCGATGTTGGACCAGGCCAAGCGCCAGGCCGGCTGGTGGAAGCCGTTCCAGCGCCTGTGCGGCGATGCGGCCGCGTTGCCGCTGGCCGACAACAGCGTCGATGTGATCTTCAGCAACCTGTGCCTGCAGTGGCTGGACGACCTGCCGGCGGTCTTCGCCGGTTTCCGTCGCGTGCTCAAGCCCGGCGGCCTGCTGCTGTGCTCCACCTTCGGCCCGGAAACGCTGGTGGAACTCAACGAGGCGTTCGCCGCCGCCGATGACCGCCCGCACGTCAGCCGGTTCGCGCAGATCGCCCAGTTCGGCGATGCGCTGATGATGGCCGGCTTCCGCGACCCGGTGCTGGACCGTGACCTGTTCACCCTGACCTACGACGACCTGCCGGCGCTGATGCGCGAGCTGCGTGCGATGGGCGCGACCAATGCGCGGGTGGACCGCCGCCACACGTTGACCGGGCGCGGCCGTTTTGCCGCCGCTGCAGCAGCGTACGAACCCATGCGGCGTGCCGACGGCAAGCTGCCCAGCAGCTGGGAAGTGATCTATGCCCACGCCTGGGCGCCGGACCCGGGCGCGCCGATCCGCGAAGGCGGGCATGACATCGCCTCGGTGCCGGTGTCGGCCATCCCGATCCGCCGCAAGCAGCCCTGATCAAAAGCCGCCGGGCATGGCCCGGCGCTACCAGGTGCGCGATGTGAGCCGCGACCGGCGCGCGATATGGGTAGCGCTGGGCCATGCCCGGCGAGCGCAGCGGCAGCCGCTCAGGTATTGGCCGTCGAACTCAACGGCGGGCGCACCAGGTCGCGGTGGAAGAAATAGATTTCCTGCACCAGGAAACGCCAGCTGGTGTGGAAGCTGCGGAAGCGCGTGCTCGGCGTGGACGAGGCCAGCGCATCGATGCCCAGCGCCTGGCTCAGGCGCAGCGCGCGGGCCATGTGCAGCGGGTCGCTGACGATGATGACCGTGTGCAGCTTGCGCTGCTCCATCAGCCGCTTGGCTTCCACCAGGTTCTGCACGGTGTTGCGCGAGGCGGTCTCGATCAGGATGGCGTCATCGGGCACCCCGTGCTTCAGCGCATAGCGCCGTGCCACCTGCGATTCGGAAAAGCGCGCGCCCGTGCCGCCGTAGCCACCGGTAAAGATCAGCAACGGCGCATAGCCAGCCTGGTACAGGTCCAGGCCATGGCGGATGCGCTCTTCGAACACCGGTGAAGGCTTGGCATCGTAGGCCGCTGCACCCAGCACGATGATCGCGTCGGCCTTGGCGGCCTGGTCACGCTCACCCACCCAGACGATCCAGGCGGTCACGCCCAGCAGCCACACCAGCACCAGCACGAACAGGCGCCACAGCCAGCCCAGCAGGCCGGTGCGCGGTCGATGACGGCCGCGGCTCACGCCGCCTCCCAGCGCAGCGCTGGCAGATCGACGTTGCCGCCGGACAGCACCAGGCCCACGCGCTGGCCGGCAAACCGCGCCGGCTGGGCCAGCACCGCCGCCAGCACGATGGCCGAGGACGGTTCCACCACCTGCTTCAGCACCTCCCACAGCAGGCGCATCGCCGCACGGGTGGCGTCATCGTCGACCACGATCACCTCGGCACCGGCCGCCTGCAGCAGCTGGAAGTTCGGCGCGCCGATCAGGGTGCGCAGGCCATCGCAGAAGGTGTCGGGGGTGAAATCGGTCATCCGCTGGCCGGCAGCCAGCGAACGCGCCGTGTCGTCAGCGCCGGCCGGTTCGGCCAGCACCAGGCGGGTCTGCGGGCTGGCGTGCTGCAGGGCCAGGGCAGTGCCGCTGGCCAGGCCACCGCCGCCCACCGGCACCACCAGCACGTCGAACGGGCCGTCGCTGTGCAGCAGCTCCAGTGCCGCGGTGCCCTGCCCGGCCATCACCGCCGGGTTGGCATAGGGATGGACCAGGGTCGCGCCGGTATCGGCCTGCACCCGGGCACAGGTGGCCTCACGGTCGGCGATGGTCGGCGGGCAGCGCCACAACGTGGCGCCATGGCGGGCGATGTTGGCCAGCTTGGCGGCCACGGCCCCTTCGGGCACCACCACATGGCACGGGATGCCGCGGGTGCGGGCCGCCAGGGCCAGCGCCGCGCCATGGTTGCCGGAGGAATGGGTGACCACGCCCGCCGAGGCGCGCTCGGCGTCCAGCGACCACACCGCGTTGCAGGCCCCGCGGAACTTGAACGCGCCGCCCCGCTGCAGGTGCTCGGCCTTGAACGCCAGTTGTGCCCCGGCCAGCGCATCCAGCGTGTGCGAGCGCAGGACCGGGGTGACGTGGGCATGCGGCGCGATCCGCGCGGCGGCGGCCAGGACATCTTCGGCGCGGGGCAACAATGGATCGCTCATGACGCAAGATTAACGTATGCCCCGACGCTGGCGGCCACGCACCTTGCCGTGCCAGCATGCTGGCCTTCACCGCCATTCATCCTGGGCCGACACAGTTAAGGGGCGATTCAATGCCCACGCACGAAGCTGGCCCTACACCCGTCCTTGGGGGGACCCACATGAAAACGCGCCTGTTGCTTGCCGGTGGCCTGTTGCTGGCCCTCACCGGCTGTTCCACCTACGACTATGTCGGCGGTGGCGGCGGTGGCAGTTACTACCACGGTGCCCCGTCGACGGAGTACCGCTATCCGTATGGCTACCCGTCCACCTATGGCTACCCGTATTACGGTGGCTACGGCGGTGGTGGCTACGGCTATGGCTACTACGGCAACCCCTATTACTCGCGCCCGATCTACCGGCCGCCGCACCACAACCACCGCCCGCCGCCGCGCCCGGGCAACGGTGGCGAGAACCGTCCGCCGCCGCCGCCGCGCCAGAACAATGGTGGTTCGCCTTGGCGCAACATGGACTCGATGCGTCGCCCGCCGCAGGCTGGCAGGCCGGCCCAGGCGCGTCCGTCCGCGCCGCCGCAGGCTCGTCCGTCTGCACCGCCGCAGTCACGTCCGGCACCGGCACCGCGTGCGCCGAGGTCGAACGGTTCGCCGTGGCGAAACATGGAACGATGAACGGTTCCCCGTAGCGAAACATGAATCGTGCGACGCAGCGCACAGTTGGGCCCTGAAACATCTTGCATTTCATCCGGTTCAGGCCGCAATCTACGCCGGTGGTGACGGCCCGCGTCACAAAGTGACGAAAGTGTTAAGGGCCGGTCCCAAACAGCTCTACGTCGATATCCGACAGGAACATCTGGATCCCCCCTGTTCCGGCCCTGTCGGATGTCGGCACCTCTGAAAGCAGACGGCCCCGCAATGCGGGGCCGTTTGTTTTTGGCGTCGGTAGATCCACGCCATGCGTGGATGGGCCCTCCCGGCAAGCCGCCCGCCCTGGTAGATCCACGCCATGCGTGGATGGGCTCTTCCGGCAAACCGCCAAAAAAACAGGGCCGGACAGTCCCCCGACTGCCGGCCCCCCGCTTCCCCACCGTGCGCCTGTACCGGCCCCTGTTCCAATTCCGGTCAACGGCGCCTACGGCGCCAGCCACGATGGGTGCTATTGGGTTATCTGCAAAAATCCTGCCAACTTTAGGGCGGATTTCATCCCGCACCCGATCCGGGCCCGTCGCCCCCCTCCGAATGGCGCTAAAATCGCCACCCCGGCGCCGCCCCCGGCCGCGCCCGTCCCTTGCTGACCTGCCCCCATGACCCAGTCCTTCCATCGTTACGACGTCATCGTCATCGGCGGTGGCCACGCCGGCACCGAGGCCGCGCTGGCCGCGGCCCGCACCGGCGTGCGCACCCTGCTGCTGACCCACAACATCGAAACCGTGGGCGCGATGAGCTGCAACCCGGCCATCGGCGGCATCGGCAAGGGCCACCTGGTCAAGGAAATCGACGCCCTGGGCGGCGCGATGGCGCATGCCGCCGACCGGGCCGGCATCCAGTGGCGCACGCTCAACGCCTCCAAGGGCCCGGCCGTGCGCGCCACCCGCTGCCAGGCCGACCGCAACCTGTACCGCATGGCGATCCGCGCCATCGTCGAAGGCCAGGCCAACCTGACCGTGTTCCAGGCCGCCGTCGATGACCTGGTCATCGAAGGCGACGCCGTGCGCGGAGTCATCACGCAGACCGGCCTGCGCTTCGATGCCGACGCCGTGGTGCTGACCGCCGGCACCTTCCTGGCCGGCAAGATCCACGTCGGGCCGACCCAGTACGCCGCGGGCCGCATGGGCGACCCGCCTGCCACCACGCTGGCCGCGCGCCTGCGCGAGCGCCCGTTCCAGGTCGACCGCCTGAAGACCGGCACGCCGCCGCGCATCGACGGCCGCTCGCTGGATTACAGCGTGATGGACGAGCAGCCCGGCGACACGCCGCGCCCGGTGATGTCCTTCCTCGGCTCGGTGGACGAGCATCCGCAGCAGGTCAGCTGCTGGATCACCCACACCACCGAACAGACCCACCAGATCATCCGCGACGCCCTGCACCGCTCGCCGCTGTACAGCGGGCAGATCGAGGGCATCGGCCCGCGCTACTGCCCGTCCATCGAGGACAAGGTGGTGCGCTTCGCCGAGAAGGCCAGCCACCAGATCTTCGTCGAGCC
Organism: Stenotrophomonas sp. FW305-3-2-15-E-LB1; assembly: GCF_058787375.1. Taxonomy (NCBI): domain Bacteria; kingdom Pseudomonadati; phylum Pseudomonadota; class Gammaproteobacteria; order Lysobacterales; family Lysobacteraceae; genus Stenotrophomonas; species Stenotrophomonas sp. FW305-3-2-15-E-LB1. Next base: position 192,774 of record NZ_JBYSZR010000003.1, on the reverse strand, counting down.
CGAGGGCCTGGGCATCGTCGAGATCTATCCCAACGGCATCTCCACCTCGCTGCCGTTCGACGTGCAGCTGGAGATGGTGCGCAGCATCCGTGGTTTCCAGAACGCGCACATCACCCGCCCCGGCTATGCCATCGAGTACGACTTCTTCGACCCGCGCGGCCTGAAGTCATCGCTGGAAACCAAGCTGGTCAACGGCCTGTTCTTCGCCGGCCAGATCAACGGCACCACCGGCTATGAAGAAGCCGCCGCACAGGGCCTGCTGGCCGGCCTCAACGCCGCCCGCCAGGTACGCGGGCTGGACGGCTGGTGCCCGCGCCGCGACGAAGCGTATCTGGGCGTGCTGGTCGATGACCTGATCACCCACGGCACCAATGAGCCGTACCGCATGTTCACCAGCCGCGCCGAGTACCGCCTGCAGCTGCGCGAGGACAACGCCGACCAGCGCCTGACCCCGGCCGGCCGCGCGATGGGCCTGGTGGATGATCGCCGCTGGAGCGCCTTCGAAACCAAGCAGGCCGCCGTGGCCGCCGAGCGCGCACGACTGGGTGCGCTGTGGGCGACGCCGGCCAATGCGCTGGGCCGCGAAGTGCAGGAAACGCTGGGCGTGGCGGTCAGCCGCGAAACCAACGTGCTGGACCTGATCAAGCGCCCGGAGCTGGATTACGCGCAGCTGATGCAGGTACCGTCGCTGGGCCCGGCCGTGGCCGATGGCAAGGTGGCCGAGCAGGTCGAGATCGGCGTGAAGTACGCCGGCTACCTGGACCGCCAGCGCGACGAGATCGAACGCCAGCAGCGCCACGAAGCCACGCCGATCGCCGAAGGCTTCGACTACGCCAGCGTGCGTGGGTTGTCGGCCGAAGTGCTGCAGAAGCTGGAACGCGTGCGCCCGCAGACCATCGGCCAGGCACAGCGCATCCCCGGCATGACCCCGGCAGCGATCTCGCTGCTGCTGGTGCACCTGGAACGCGCCCGTCGCGGCCGCGTCGCGTAACGCGCATCTGCGGTAGCGCCGGGCCATGCCCGGCGAGCGCAGCGGCACGCGAACATCCGCCGGGCATGGCCCGGCGCTACCGATGGATTGGCCGCGTATCATCGTCGCAATCGCCCCACCTGGAGACACCGATGAACCCCCTGCGCCCTTTCCGCGACAAGATGCCCGTCCTCGGCGAGCGCGTGTACGTCGACCCGGCCTGCACCCTCATCGGTGACGTGGAACTGGCCGACGATGTCTCCATCTGGCCGGGCACCGTCATCCGCGGCGACGTCAATTTCGTCCGCATCGGCGCGCGCACCAACGTGCAGGACGGCACCATCATCCACGTCAGCCACCACAGCCCGTACAACAAGGCCGGCTACCCGACCCTGATCGGCGAAGGCGTGACCGTCGGCCACGGCTGCATCATCCACGCCTGCACCATCGGCGATTACAGCCTCATCGGCATGGGCGCGTGCATCCTCGACGGCGCACGTGTCGAGCGCCATGCCTTCGTCGGCGCCGGTGCGGTGGTCGGCCCGGGCAAGGTGGTCGGCGAGGGCGAGCTGTGGGTGGGCAACCCGGCGCGTCCGGCACGCACGCTCAGCGACAAGGAAATCGAGTCGCTGCATTACTCGGCCGACCATTACGTGCGGTTGAAGGACGAATACCTGGGCTGAGGCGCTTCGCCGGCCACGGCGCTCTGCTAAAGTCGGGGCCCGACCAGGAACCGTCGAGACCCCCATGCCTGTGGCAGCACGCCGGAGAGGACTCCAGCGCCCACATCCGCGGCCATCGCACTGATGGCCGCGCCCATGCTCGATACCTACCGCGAGGTGGTAACGCCGGAAGGCGTGCCGCTGCAGTTGCCCACCGCCGGGCCGATGCCGCGTGCGCTGGCCTGGCTGGTCGACCTGGGCATCCGCTTCGGCGCGCTGGTGGTGCTGTCCATTCCGCTGGCCCTGCTCGATGAATTCGGCCGTGGCATCTACATGGCCGCGATGTTCCTGCTGATGTGGGCCTACCCCATCGTCTGCGAGGCGCTGTGGGGCCGCACCCTGGGCAAGCGCGCGCTCGGCCTGCGCGTGCTGTCGCGCGATGGCGCACCGGTGGGCTGGATGGCCTCGATCACCCGCAACCTGCTGCGCACCGTGGACATGCTGCCGTTCGGTTATGCCCTGGGCCTGCTCAGCAGCCTGTTCGATCCTTACGGGCGCCGCCTCGGCGACCTGGTGGCCGGCACCGTGGTGGTGCACGAGCCGATGCGCTACCTGCAGCCGCCGGCCACCATCGACAGCGTGCTGGTACCGCCGCAGCCCCTGCGCCCGCAGGAACAGGCCGCCGTGATGGCCTTTGCCGAGCGCGCGCCGCGCCTGTCGCCGGGCCGCCAGCAGGAACTGGCGGGCATCGCCGAGCCGCTGACCGGCGCGTCCGGCCAGGTGGGCGTGCTGCGCCTGTATGCGATGGCCAACTGGCTGCTGGGCCGCCGATGAAGCAGGAACAGTTCGTCGCCCGCCACCAGCAGGAATGGCAGCAACTGGAGCAGTGGCTGCAGCAGCGCGCGGGCGCCTCGCGCCGCAAGCGGCGCAGGCCCGACGCCGGTGATCCCGGTGATGTTGCCTTCCCCCAACGCTACCGGCGCCTGTGCCAGCAGCTGGCGCTGGCCCGCGAGCGCGGCTACAGCCCGCAGCTGGTGCAGCGCCTGCAGCAGTTGATGCAGCAGGGCCACAGCGTGCTGTACCGCACGCCGCCGGTGCGCTGGCGGCGGGCGCTGGAATTCCTGGTGGCCGACTTCCCGATGCTGGTGCGCAGCCAGGCACGCAGCATGTGGGTGGCGCTGGCGATGTTCGCGGTGCCGGCGCTGGCCTGCTTCGTGGTGGTGCAGCTGTACCCGGACAGCGTGCACCTGCTGATGGACAACAGCCAGATCGCCGAGATGGAACGCATGTACGACCCCGCGGCCGACCGCCTGGGGCGTGACAGCGGCACCGACTGGATGATGTTCGGCTACTACATCATGAACAACATCAGCATCGCCCTGCGCACCTTCGCCAGCGGCCTGCTGGCCGGGCTGGGCACGCTGCTGGTGCTGCTGTTCAACGGCGTCATCATGGGCGCGGTGGCGGGCCACCTGCAGCAGATCGGCCACGGCGATCCGTTCTGGCGCTTCGTGGTCGGCCATGCCGCCTTCGAGCTGACCGCCATCGTCATCGCTGGCGGCGCCGGCCTGCAGCTGGGCATGAAACTGCTCGCGCCCGGCCGCCGCCGCCGCATCGACGCGCTGGTGGAAGGCGGCCGCATCGGTGCCCGCCTGTGCCTGGGCGTGGCCTTCATGCTGCTGCTGGCGGCCTTCGTGGAGGCATTCTGGTCGTCGATCGCCCAGATCCCGGCGTGGGCCAAGTACAGCGTGGCCGGCGTGCTGTGGACCGGTGTGCTGCTGTGGCTGTGGCGTGGCGGTCGCGGGGGTGAACGTGCGGATTGACCACCTGGACGTGGCCCTGCGCGCGCGCAGCAGCTGGGAAGCCATGGAACTGGGCACGGCCCTGACCCGCCGCCATGCGCGCGCGGTGTGGGGCAGCTGGCTGCTGGCCAGTGCGCCGCTGTTCGTGCTGTTCAACGCGCTGGCCTGGTGGCTGGACGGCTTCGCCTGGGCATCGCTGGCGATGTGGTGGTGCAAGCCGGTGTTCGAGCGCGCGCCGCTGTACGTGCTGTCGCGTGGCATCTTCGGCGAGCAGGTGGGCGCCCGCGCGGCATTGGCCGCGCAACGGCACTGGGGCGGCACCGGGTTCTGGGGCTACCTGGGCTGGCGCCGTTTCAGCCTGCTGCGCAGCCTGTGCCTGCCGGTCAACCTGCTGGAGGGCAACGCCCCGGCGCAGCGCGGGCCGCGACGGCGCGCGGTGGCGGCCGGTGCCGCCGGTCCGGCCATCATCCTCGCGCTGGTCTGCGTGGCCTTCGAGATGGTGCTGGTGCTCGGCGCGATCGCTGCGGTCTTCATGTTCATCCCGCTGGAACTGCTGCCCGATTCGTGGCGCGCCGCCTGGGCGATGCTGAGCGTTGAAACCCCGCCGTGGGCCGATCTGCTGCTGAACCTGCTGGGCTGGCTCAGCGCCGCACTGATCGGCCCGTTCTACGTCGGCGCCGGCTTCGGCCTGTACCTCAACCGGCGCACGCAGATGGAAGCGTGGGACGTGGAGATCGCGCTGCGCCGGCTGCGCGAGCGGCTGCTGCCGGCGGCATCCACGCTGGCCCTGCTGCTGTGCCTGGCGCTGCCGCTGGCCCCGGCGCATGCGCAGGATGCCGCCAATGATCCTGCCAACACCGCCGCCGGCGTCTTCGGCGAGGAACCGGTCGACACGGCCGGCTTCCGCCAGGCGGTGAACCGTGCCTACGAGGATCCGCTGCAGCGCCCACTGCGCCAGGTGACCGAGTGGAAGCCGATCGAGGACGCCGAAAAAAAGAAAGACGCCAAAAAGAACAACAGCAAGGATGACGCCGCCAGCAGCGGAGCGGGCGAACGCAAGCGCACGCTGAAACTGCTGGCACGCGTGGCCGAATGGGGCCTGTGGGGCCTGCTTGGCCTGGTGGTGCTGGTGCTGCTGCTGACCGCGCGCCTGTGGTGGCCGTGGCTGCGCGGCGCCGGCCGGCGCAAGGCGAAGGACGCACCGCGCGTGCAGGAAGAAGCCGTGGACGTGCCGGTGGTGCTGCCGCCGGATGTGGCCACCCAGGCCGGCCTGCTGTGGGACCAGGGACGCCCGCGCCAGGCGCTGGCCCTGCTGTACCGCGCCAGCGTGCGCACCCTGGTCGAGCGCACCGGCAACGCCCTGCCCCCCGGCGCCACCGAAGCGCAGTGCCTGCGCGCCTCGCGGCGGATGCCGCAGCCGGCGGACCGCGACCTGTTCGCGCGCATCGTGCGCACGTGGCAGTACGCCGCGTATGGCGGCCGCCTGCCCACGCGCGATGAATTCGATGGACTGGCCGCGACCCTGCGCCAGCAGTTCGGGTGGAAGGCATGAGCCCGCGCGTTTTCTGGGCCCTGCTGCTCGGCCTGCTGGTGCTGCTGGGCGTGCCGTTGGCCATCCTGTTCCTGCGCACGCACGAGAAGGTGACCGAAACCGTGGTGCTGCCGCCACGCGGCGAAGCCAGCTACAACCCGCTGTACGTGCTGGGCCAGGCGCTGCGCGCCGATGGCATCGAGGTGCAGTCGCGGGAACGCCTGCAGCTGGCAAAGATGCCCCTGGGCAACACCGACACCGTGGTGCTGCTGCAGGACACCCGCGAAATGCCGCCGGGCACCGCGCAGGCGCTGCTGGACTGGGTCGGGCGGGGCGGCCACCTGCTGCTGCGCACGCAGCCGCCGGGCGAGGACAAGCCCAGCACCACCCAGGGCCCGCTGCTGGATCGCATCGGCGTGGAAAGCCTGTTCCATGGCAACGACTGCCAGCCCTTCCATGTGGTGGATGATCCCAGCCACGTGGAATTCTGCGGGGGCCGCCGCTTCAGCCTCGGCTTCCAGGCCAGCGCCGCGGCCGAGCGCCGCTGGGGCAATGAAGAAGGCCTCGCCTTCGCCCGCCTGCGCCATGGCCAAGGCCGCATCGATGTGCTGGCCGACATGGATTTCATGCTGGGCGCGGGCACCAATACGCTGCCGCGCAAGGGCGCGACGGCCAAGGACACGCCGCAGCGCGACGGCCTGCACGATCTGTCCCACCGCGACCTGACCCGCTACCTGCTGGACCCCAACTACGGGCGCGGCACAGTGTGGCTGGTCTACGGCAGCCGCCCGCCGACGCTGTTGGCGCGCATCGTACTGCAGGGGTGGCCGGTGTGGATTCCGCTGCTGCTGGCCCTGCTGGGCTGGCTGTGGGCGCGCGCGCAGCGCCTGGGCAGCGTGCTGCCCTCGCCCGTGGTCGAGCGCCGCTCGCTGCTGGAACACGTGCGTGCCAGCGGCGAGCTGCTGATGCGCTTCGGCCATGGCACCCAGCTGTACCACGCGGTGCAGGCGCTGTTCCTGCATCGCCTGCGCCTGCGCGCGCCGGTGGCGGCCGCGCTGGATGGCGCTGCCCGCGACCAGGCCATCGCCGAGGTACTGCAGTGGCCGGCCAGCCGCGTAGCCACCGCCCTCACCACTCCTTCGCCGCACGATTCCTCCGCCCTGCGCGAGCGCATCCGCTTGCTGCTCCAGATGAGATCCCTGCTATGACCGATGCCCCTGAGCTTCCGGCGGCCGCTGCCGCCCGCCTGATCGAACGCGTCGACGCCATCCGCGATGCCGTCGGCCGCGCCTTCATCGGCCAGGCTGACGTGCTCGACCAGATCATGGTGGCGCTGCTGGCCGGTGGCCACGTACTCATCGAAGGCGTGCCCGGGCTGGGCAAGACCCTGCTGGTGCGTGCGCTGGCGCAGGCCATGGAACTGGACTACGGGCGCGTGCAGTTCACCCCCGACCTGATGCCCAGCGATGTCAGCGGCCACGCGGTGTACGACCCCAAGAGCGAGAGCTTCAAGATCCGCCGCGGCCCGGTGTTCACCAACCTCCTGCTGGCCGACGAGATCAACCGCGCCCCGGCCAAGACCCAGTCGGCGCTGCTGGAAGTGATGCAGGAAGGCCAGGTGACCATCGAAGGCAAGGCCTTCACGCTGGCGCCGCCGTTCATGGCCCTGGCCACGCAGAACCCGCTGGAACAGGAAGGCACCTACCCGCTGCCGGAAGCGCAGCTGGACCGCTTCCTGCTGAAGGTGCTGATCGACTACCCGCAGCTGGACGATGAGAAGCGCATGGTCACGGCCATCACGCTGGGCCGCGCCGCCAGCGATTTCGACCTCAGCCAGGTGCCGCGCGTGCTCGGCGCCGGCGAACTGCTGGCCCTGCAGCAGGCTACTGCCGCCATCACCGTCGATGACGAAGTGATCGACTATGCGGTGCGGATCGTGGCCGCCACCCGTTCCTGGCCGGGCATCGCCGTCGGCGCCGGCCCGCGTGGCAGCATCGCGCTGGTGCGTGCGTCGCGTGCGCAGGCGGTGCTGGCCGGTCGTGATTTCGTCACCCCCGACGACGTGCGCGACATCGCACGGCCGGCGCTGCGCCACCGCATCGCACTGGCGCCGGAACTGCAGATCGAAGGCCAGGGCCCGGACGACGTGCTGGGTGCCCTGCTGGCCAAGGTGGAAGCGCCGCGCCGATGAGGCCTGCGCCGCTGCTGCTGGTACTGCTGGCCGCCTGGGCCACGCTGGGCGGCCTGGTGCTGGGCGGGCTGCTGCCGCGCTGGAGCTGGGCCGTGGGCGGTGCCGTGGTGGCCGCGCTGGCGCTGGCCGACCTGTGGCGGCAGTGGCGGCGTGCCTCGCCACAGGTGCAGCGCCAGGTACCCGAAGCGCTGGCACTGGGCGTACGCCGCGAGATCGGCCTGCGCCTGTTCGCCGAGCAGCCGATGCGGGTGGACGTGTTTGATCGCGTGCCCGGTGGCTGGCCGCTGGAAGCGCTGCCGCAGCGCCTGCAGCTGCGCGCCGGCCACGCCAGCACCCTGCACTACCAGGTGCAGCCGCAACAGCGCGGGCGCTTCCAGTTTGATGGCGTGGACGTACGCATCCGCTCGCCGTGGCGGTTGTGGTGGCAGCAGCGCACGCTGCCGCCGGCACTGGAGGTACGGGTCTATCCCAACTTCGTGCCGCTCACCCGCTTTGCCCTGTTCAGTGCCGACCAGGCGTCGCGGCTGGTGGGTGCACACGTGAAGCGGCGCCGCGGCGAAGGCACCGATTTCCACCAGATGCGCGAGTACCGCATCGGTGACAGCCTGCGCCAGCTCGACTGGAAGGCCACCGCCCGCGCGCGCAAGCTGATCTCGCGCGAGTACCAGGACGAAAAGAACCAGCAGCTGCTGCTGATGCTCGACAGCGGCCGGCGCATGCTGGCCAGCGAAGGCGGTCTTTCGCACTTCGACCATGCCTTGAACGCGTCGCTGGTGGTGGCCTACCTGGCGTTGCGCCAGGGCGATGCCGCCGGCCTGTTCGCGGTGGGCGGTGAACGCCGCTGGGTGGCGCCACAGCGTGGCATGGGCACGGTGGAACACCTGCTGCGCGCCAGCTACGACCTGCAGCCGCAGGCCGTGGCCACCGATTACCTGGCCGCCGCCACCGAAGTCTCGCTGCGCCAGCGCCGTCGCGCGCTGGTGATGCTGGTCAGCAACGTGCGCGACGAAGACATCGAAGACCTGCTGGCCGCAGTGCGCCTGCTGCAGCGCCGCCACCTGGTGTGCGTGGCCAGCCTGCGCGAACGCGAACTGGACACCGCACTGGATGGCGAGGTGCACACGCTGGAAGACGCCGCCCAGGCCGGTGCTGCCGCGCTGTACCTGCAGCAGCGCGCGAAGGCGCATGAAGCCCTGCGCAGCGAGAAGGTGATGGTGCTGGACGTAACCGCCGACGCCCTGCCCGCCGCGCTGGTGGAACGGTATCTGGCAGTGAAGCGCGGAGGCCTGCTCTGACCGGTAGCGCCGGGCCGGAGCCGAGCATGGGCTCGGCTCTACAGACAGCCGGATTCCCGTAGAGCCGAGCCCATGCTCGGCTGCAGTGTCAGCGTTCGCCCAGCAAACGCCGCTGCAACCGCTCCACCGCGCGCTGCAGCAGCACCCGGTTGCGGGCCAGTTTCATCCACTGCGGCAGGCGCGAGAACATCGAGCGATGATGCCCGCTGCCTTCGCGCAGCGTGGCCGTGGCGTAGTCGTGCAGCGCCTGCAGGTGCTCGGCGTTGTACGCCCACAGCAGACCGGCAGCGGTCTTCTCCACCAACCGCAGCGGCAGGCCGAAATCGGGGTCGATGGCTTCGTTGCCACGCCGCCGCGACAGGGTCACGTCCACCTCACTGCTGCGGCCGCACTGGCTGCAATCCGCCGACAGCGTCCGCAGCGGCGCCGTCGCGCGTGCACGGTGCACTTCAGCGCTTACCCACTTGTGGCCGCAGTAGCCACAGGGCCGGTAGCCGCTGTAGCGCACCGGCCCCACCCAGGCACTGGGCCTGCAGCGACCGCAGCCGCAACCGCCGTCCAGTGCTTCGCTGCACCCCAGGCAACGGAAGCGCCGCGAGTCGGTGGGTCCGGTCACCCAGCCGGGCGTATCACAGCGGTGGCAGCGCACCGCCACCCGGTCGGCATAGCGCCACAGGGCATGGCCATCATCCCGATGGCGACCCGGCGGCGCTGTAACCCGCGGGGTGCGGTCGCGCCGCACCGCCATCAGACGTAGATCCGCGTCGGCGCCTCGTCCACGATCGCGTGCGGCACGAAGCGCGCACTGTCGCGGGTGATCGCGCTGTCGTCCTCGCGGATGCCGATGCCGCAGGCGTGGTCACCGATCACCCAGCTGCCGACCAGCGGATAACCACCCTCGAAGCGGGTCAGCGGGTGCGCGCGCTGGATGATCGCCGGGCCTTCGTACGGGCCGTCGCTGCGCTGCGTGCTGCCATCGGCCAGGTGCATCTCGATGTTGGCACCTTCGCGCGAGAACAACGGCTTGCGCACCCAGCCCGAGGCCAGCGCGCTGCCGTCATCGAAGTGCGCTTCCAGCAGGTTCGGGTGGCCCACGTTGCGCTGCCACAGCAGCGGCAGGATGCCCTTGTTGCTCAGCACCGCCTTCCACGCCGGTTCCAGCAGCTGGATGCCCGAGCCGGGCAGCGCGCGGCCGAATTCCTCGGCCATCAGGTCTTCCAGCGGGTACAGCTTGAACAGCGTGCCGATCACCGTGTCGTCCAGCGCGGTGAAGCGGCCATCCTCGGACAGGCCGATATCCTCGATGGCGATTGCCTGGCCCTGCAGGCCGGCCTGGGCCGCGCAGTCACGCAGGTAATCGACCGTGCCACGGTCCTCGTCCGAACTGCCCACAGCGCTGAAATACAGCGGCGGCGGCAGGCGCACGGCCAGTTCGCCGAAGCGCTCGACCAGGGCCTCGTGCATGCCGTTGAACTGGTCGGCGTGCTGCGGCAGGCGGCCGGCATTGCGCTGGTCCTCCAGCCACTGCCACTGGAAGAAGCTGGCCTCGAACAGCGAGGTCGGCGTGTCGTAGTTCAGTTCGTACAGCTTGGCCGGGCCGGTGCCGTCATAGGCCAGGTCCAGGCGCCCGTACAGGTGCGGCTGGCGCTGGCGCCAGCTCTCGGCGATCCAGTCGCGGTACTGCGCGGGAATCGCCAGCTGGTCCATCAGGCGCTCGCTGGCGATGACATCGCCCACCAGGTCCAGCGCCATCTGGTGCAGCTCGGCGCTGGGGTCTTCGATGTCCACCTCGATCTGGCGCAGGGTGAAGGCGTAATACGCGCTTTCATCCCAGTACGGCTGGCCATCGATGGTATGGAAGCGGAAACCGGCTTCCTCCGCGCGCGCCCGCCACTGGGCGCGCTCGGCAATGCGAATTCGCTGCATGGGTCGATCAGCCGCCGAAGCTGCCGCCGCTGCGGCGGGCGCTGGTGCTGCCGAAGCCACTGCGGCTGGCGGTGACGGCGCGGTTCGGCTCGCTGCTGACCGGGGCCAGGCCGGCCTTGCCCGCACCGATGCCGCTGGCGGTGTTCATGCCACCGGTGCCGCCCGGGGCCGGGCGCGCCCAGCCGGCGTTCTTGTCCTGGTAGGCCGGGGCCGACGCCGGCGCCTGCGGGGCGAGGCCACCGCGGTTGCTCAGCATCTGCGACATGAAGAAGCCCATCATCATCGGGCCGATGAACGAGGTGCCGGCCGAGGTGTGCTGCTGCACGCACTGCTCGGGCTTGTAGTCCTGCTCACAGGCTTCCTTGCTGGCGTACTTCGGCGCCGCATCGGCGGCCTTCTGCTGCGCCTCGGCAAAGGCGTTGCGGCACGAGGACGGGTCGCCCGTCGCCTCGGTGCAGGCCTGCACCGAGGTGTACAGGCCTTCCTGCACCTGCACCTGCTCTTCCTTCTGGCAGGCGGTGAACAGCAGGGGTGCAGCGCTCATCAACAGCAGCGCGGTGGTGCGGGAACGCTTCATGGCGTCATGCCTCGGAGTCGGATCAATTCCCCCAATGATGCCAAATCCGGGCCAACAACCGGAATCGGCAAAGTGGGAAAGATGAACGGAATTTCATTTTCGTTGGCCACCGGGGTCAGAGCCTTCGCGCCGCGATGGGATCCGACCTCGTCAGGTCGCGGCCAACTGTCGGAGGCGGGGTGGGTCCGGTGGCAGAGGTGTGAGCCGCATGGATGCGGCGACCAAGCCCCCATGGACGGGTTCACGGCGTCCCCTGCCACCGGACCCACCCCGCCATCCCACGGATAACCAGCTTTTGACGTTGGCGTTGATTCGGCAGGTGCAGGGCGCAGCCCTGCCGGGCCACCTTCGGTGGTTGCAGCAGCAACCGAAAAAATTGTCCATGATCGAGCGACCCCCACGTTGTACGGCCCGCCCGTTCCGCCAGCCATGCCTGAATACCGCTCCCGCACCTCCACCGCCGGCCGCAACATGGCCGGCGCCCGCGCCCTGTGGCGCGCCACCGGCATGAAGGATGGCGACTTCCACAAGCCGATCATCGCCATCGCCAACTCCTTCACCCAGTTCGTGCCCGGCCACGTGCACCTGAAGGACCTCGGCCAGCTGGTCGCGCGCGAGATCGAGAAGGTCGGCGGCGTCGCCAAGGAATTCAACACGATCGCCGTGGACGACGGCATCGCCATGGGCCACGACGGCATGCTGTACTCGCTGCCCAGCCGCGAGATCATCGCCGACTCGGTCGAGTACATGGTCAACGCGCACTGCGCCGATGCGCTGGTGTGCATTTCCAATTGCGACAAGATCACCCCCGGCATGCTGATGGCCGCGCTGCGCCTCAACATCCCGGTGGTGTTCGTCTCCGGCGGCCCGATGGAAGCCGGCAAGACCAGGCTGTCCGAGCACAAGCTGGACCTGGTCGATGCGATGGTCATCGCCGCCGACGAAAGCGCCAGCGACGAAAAGGTGGCCGAGTTCGAGCGCAGCGCCTGCCCCACCTGCGGTTCGTGCTCAGGCATGTTCACCGCCAACTCGATGAACTGCCTGACCGAAGCGCTGGGCCTGTCGCTGCCCGGCAACGGCTCGACCCTGGCCACCCACGCCGATCGCGAGCAGCTGTTCCTGCGCGCCGGCCGCCTGATCGTCGAACTGTGCCACCGCTGGTACGGCGGCGAGGAAGCAAGCGCGTTGCCGCGTGGCATCGCCACCCAGGCCGCGTTCGCCAACGCGATGACCCTGGACATCGCCATGGGCGGATCCACCAACACCATCCTGCACCTGCTGGCCGCCGCGCAGGAAGCCGAAGTGGACTTCGACCTGACCCACATCGACGCGCTGTCGCGGCGCGTGCCGCAGCTGTGCAAGGTGGCCCCGAACACGCCTAAGTACCACATGGAAGACGTGCACCGCGCGGGCGGCGTGTACGGCATCCTCGGTGAACTGGCGCGTGGCGGCCTGCTGGATACCGGCGTGCCGACCGTCCACAGCCGCACCCTGGCCGACGCCATCGAGCGCTGGGACGTGGCGGTCAGCAGCGAACCCACCGTGCACGACTTCTTCCGTGCCGGTCCGGCCGGCATTCCCACCCAGGTGGCTTTCAGCCAGGCCACGCGCTGGCCCACGCTGGACGTGGACCGCGCCGAAGGCTGCATCCGCAGCGTCGAGCACGCCTATTCGGCCGAAGGCGGCCTGGCCGTGCTGCGCGGCAACCTGGCCGTTGATGGCTGCGTGGTGAAGACCGCCGGCGTGGACGAATCCATCCACGTGTTCGAAGGCAGCGCGCGCGTGTTCGAAAGCCAGGACGCGGCCGTGGCCGGCATCCTCGCCGACAAAGTGCAGCCCGGCGACGTGGTGGTCATCCGCTACGAAGGCCCGAAGGGCGGCCCGGGCATGCAGGAAATGCTCTACCCCACCAGCTATCTGAAATCGAAGGGGCTGGGCAAGCAGTGCGCGCTGCTGACCGACGGTCGTTTCTCCGGCGGCACCTCGGGCCTGTCGATCGGCCACGTCTCGCCCGAAGCCGCCAGCGGCGGCACGATCGGCCTGGTGGAAGACGGCGACCGCATCCGCATCGACATCCCCGCCCGCCGCATCGACCTGCTGCTGGACGACGCCACCCTGGCCCAGCGCCGCGCCGAAGCCGATGCCCGTGGCTGGAAGCCGCGTGAAGCCCGCCCGCGCAAGGTCACCAGTGCGCTGAAGGCTTACGCGCTGCTGGCTACCAGTGCCGACAAGGGCGCGGTCCGCAATACCGCCCTGCTCGGCGATTGAATGGCCGTGGGGTCGGATCCCTTTCGCAGAAAGGGCTCCGACCCCAGCACAGCACAGCACAGCACAGCATCCAGTCTGCTTGAGCCGAATCGCGATGATGGTCCAGTCGTGTGCAGTCGCACCACGGTCGTCCGATCTGCGAGGTTGCCGGCCAGCGGCCGGCACTACCCGTGCCAGTTTGGTACGGTGTCCGGGTACTCACTGACACGGAGGTTGTGATGACGTTGCTTTCGCTTGCCCTGGCCGCTGCACTGGGCACCGCAGCCGAACCGCCGAAGGCGCCAGACTGCAACTACGACCGCGATGCGCTGCTGGCGATGGAACCGGATGCGTTCGATCAGGACCTGGAAGGCGGCTGGCGCCCGCTGGCCGAGCGTGATTGCCAGCGCGAGGCGGCCGACCTGCTTGCCGCTTACAGCGCCCTGCCCAAGGCGGCGGGCAACACCACCATCCTCTGGCATGAGGGGCAGCTGCGCGCCGAGCTCGGGCAGACGGCCCAGGCGATTGCGCTGATGCAGCGCACCTACAAGCCGAAGGACAAAGATCCCGGTTACTGGAATGCCTACGTGGACGGGACGGTTGCGTTCCTGCAGCACAACCGTGCGGCACTGGAGAAGGCCCGCGCGGCCCTGGTCGCGATTCCCACACCGGAGGAATTCGCGGGAGCGTTGAAGGATGGGCGCTACCACTTCACGACGGCAGGCGGGCAGAAGGTGGATGTCGCCTGGCCACCGAACCTGGATGTGCTCGATGGCTTCCTGCGCTGCTTTGATCGCGATTACCACAACGCCTATGGCGACCAGGCCTGCCGGAAGCCGAAGGGCGGTTGAGGCGCTCCGCCGGGCATGGCCCGGCGCTACCTTCTGATCGTCAGCCGATCACGCGCTTGAACGGTGGCAGCGCGTCGATGATGCGCTTGCCGTAGCGGCGGGTCAGCAGCCGCGAATCGAGGATGACCACGCGGCCGGTGTCGGTGGACGTGCGGATCAGGCGACCGGCGAACTGGGTGAGCGTGCGCAGCGCGTGCGGGATGGCGATCAGGTTGAAGGCATTCATGCCGCGCGCTTCCACCCATTCGCTCAGCGTGGCGGTCTGCGGGTCGGTCGGTACCGCGAACGGCACCTGGGTGATGACGACCGTGGTGCAGGCCTCGCCGGGCAGGTCCAGGCCTTCGCCGAAGGAGTTCAGGCCGAACAGCACCGAGCCTTCGCCCGCGGCGACGCGGCGCAGGTGTTCGTCGATCAGCCGGGTCTTGGACATGTCGCCCTGCACCAGCACCTGCTTGCGGCGCGCGGCCGACATCAGGCCGGCCACCTTCTCCATCTTCCAGCGCGAGGTGAACAGCACCATCGAGCCCTTGGCCCAGTCCAACTCCTGGTCGAGGTAGCGCGCCACTTCGCGCGGATGGCCTTCGCGGTCATCGGGCGTGACCGGGAATTTGGGCACGATCAGCTCGGCCTGGTTGGGCAGGTCGAAGGGCGATGCCAGCGAAACCATTTCCGCTTCCGGCGGAATGCCGTTGTCGATGGCCAGCGACTGGAAATCACCGCCGCCGGTCAGCGTGGCCGAGGTCATCACCACCGAATCCACTTCATCCCACAGCAGCTTGCGCAGCACGTGCGCGGCCGACACCGGCGAGCCGTGCAGCACCAGGTCGCCGTCGCGGGTGGCAGTGACCCAGCGCGCGGTGGGTGGCGCACCCTCCTTGTCCTCGCGGCGCCAGGCCTGCCACAGGTTGTACTGCTGCTCGATCATTTCCAGCGCCATGCCGAGGTTGCGCTGCAGGCGCTCGCGCGCGGCGTCATCCGGCTTGCCCTTGGCCACCTGTGCGTTGGCGGCATGGGCCCAGTTGTAGAGGCTGCGGGTGTCGTCGGCCAGCGCTTCGATCGGCTCGCGCCAGGCCTCGGGCAGGCGCCCGTTGGCGGCGCGCCACATCGGGTCCTCGTCGGCCGGCGCCGGCATCCACACCGCTTCCACGTGGTCGCGGAACGCGCGCAGCTGCTTGGCGACGTTGCTGGCCACGTCGATGGCTTCGTTCGGCAGCAGGTTGCCCAGGCGGTCCTTGTCGACCGCGCGGTACGCGCCGGCAATCAGGATCTGCAGGCGGCCGGTGCGCTTGGCCATCTCGTCCAGGGCCAGGCTGGCCGCGCCCTGGTCGATGGCCACGTTGCCGATGTGGTGGCCTTCGTCCAGAACCAGCAGCATGTCCGACGGCGCGGCGATCATCGGCTGTCCATTGTCGCTGTCACCAATGGACAGCGCCGACAGCAGCAGCGCGTGGTTGGTCACCACGATCTGCGCGTCGCGCACGGTGTTGCGTGAGCGCAGCACCGCGCACTGCGCCGAATACGCGCAGCGGCGCCCGGCGCAGGCCGAGGCGGGCGTGGTGATGCGGCTGCGCAGGCCGGGGCTGATGGTTTCCGGCGCGTTGTCGATGTCACCGTCCCACGTGCCGCTGGTGAAGGCATCGGACAGGCGCTTGGCGATGTCCATTTCGATGGGCGCCAGCGGCCGGTCGTACAGCGGCGCTTCGTCCTCGAACATGCCGCCCTGCGCACCCTCGCCCTGCGCTTCGGCGGCGTTGCGCGTGCACAGGTAGCGGGTGCGGCCCTTGGCCAGCGCCACGGTCGCTTCCAGGCCGGTGGCCTTGAGGAAATTGGGAATGTCGCGCTCGACCAGCTGCGACTGCAGCGCCACGGTACCGGTGCTGATGACCAGCTTCTTCTTGCTGGCCAGGGCGATCGGCACGCCCGCGGTCAGGTAGCCCAGGCTCTTGCCGACGCCGGTGGGCGCTTCGACCACGCCGACGCCACCGCTGGTGGACAGCGCACGCGACACCACGCCGATCATCTGGCTCTGCGAGCGGCGGGTAGAGAAGCCGGGGGTGTTGGCCTGCAGCGTCGTGTACGCCTTGCGGATCGCGTCCTTCAAGGCGTCATCGAGCTTGCGCGGGGCGGCGACAGTTTCGGTCACGCCGGGAACTACCGTGGCTGGATCAGGCCGGCCATTGTCGCATGGCCGGCCACCGGGACCGAGGCGCGTGCGCTGAACAGGGTCAGCGGCGTCGGGGGTTGGCGGTCATGGGCTGGATGGCCGGATGGGGCCGGGCCGGATGCGGCGTTGCCAGCCCATCTACGGTAGCGCCGGGCATGGCCCGGCGCTACCGGCCTGCCGCAGGCGGCAGTGGCGGGCGCTGGCGCAGCACGCGCACCAGGGCCCAGACGATCAGCACGATGCCGAAGGCGGTCAGCAGCGACAGCACGAACTGCACACCGCCCAGCACTGCGCTCATCGCCGAGATGGCGGTGAAATCGCCACTGCTGACCAGCCACAGCGGCACCACGTTGGCGACCACGCCGCCGAGGTTGGCCACCAGCAGCAGCACCAGCCCGGCCAGCGCACCGCTGCGGGCCGCATCACGCGGCGCGCCCACCACCCAGACCAGGCCGACGCACAGGGCGATCAGCACCGGCAGGCGCACGCCGATCATGCTCAGCACGCTCAGCAGCAGCGAGGAACTGTCCATCGATCAGTCCTGGCCGGCAAACGCGCCGGCACCGGCACGCAGCTGCTGGTAGACCTCGTCGGTCTGCGGGCGCACGCCGTGCCACTGCAGGAAGCTCTCGGCGGCCTGCTCGACCAGCATGCCCAGGCCATCGACGGTATTGCGGCAGTTGGCCGCGCGCGCCCAGGCCAGGAAGGCGATGGCCGCCTCGCCGTAGTTCAGGTCCACCGCCGTGGTCATCGAATTGACCAGCGACAGCGGCAGCTTGAATTCCACGTCACGGTCGCGGCCGGCCGAGGTGGCGTTGAGGATCAGCTCGAAATCGCCCAGATCGCGCAGGTCTTCCCAGTAGCGGCTGAGCGCGCGGCCCGGTTCGCCCATGGCATCGATCAGTTCGTCGGCGCGTTCCGGCGTGCGGTTGACCACCACCAGCTCGGTGATGCCGGCATCGAGCAGCGCCGGGGCGACGCTGCGTGCCGAACCACCGGCGCCGATCAGCAGCACGCGGCGGCCGCGCAGGTCCAGGCCGTGGCGGTCGGTCAGGTCACGCACCAGGCCGATGCCATCGGTGGTGTCGCCGTGCCAGCGGTCGCCCTTGCGCAGCAGGGTGTTGACCGAGCCGGCGCGGCGCGCGCGCGCGGTCAGCGTGGTGCACACCGAGAACGCGGCTTCCTTGTGCGGCGAGGTGACGTTGGCGCCGGCACCGCCTTCGGCGGCAAACGCTTCCAGCCCGGCGAGGAAGGCATCCGGGGCCAGGTCGATCGCGCGATAGTCGATGCTGATGCCTTCCTGGCGACCGAACGTCGCGTGGATCAGCGGCGACTTCGAGTGGGCAACGGGGTGTCCGAAGACGGCGTAACGATCGGTCATGGAATCCTCAAGCTGGCTAGACTGGTGCACTTTCGTGCAAGGACCCGGATGATGCGCATCACCCCGACCCTGCTGGTGCTTGCCGCCAGTCTACTCTCTGCCCCCGTGGCGATGGCGTTGAACGAGTACGGCATCGAGGGCATGGGCGTGGTCTCCACCCGCGCCGACGAGGGCCGGGCGACAATCAGCGCCGACGGCCAGCGCATCGTCTTCGCCCGCCGTGGCGAGGCCGGCTGGGGGCTGTGGCAGGCACGGGTGGTGGACGGCCGCTGGCAGCAGGCCCAGGCCCTGCCGGTGGGCGTGGCCGGGCAGGCGCTGGACCCTTATTTCAGCCGTGATGGCCATTGGCTGCTGTTCGCCGCCGGCCGCGAAGGCGCGCTGGCCCTGTACCGCGCACCGGTGGCGGCCGATGGCAGCGTGGGCCGCGCACAGGCGTTGGCTGGCAGGGACGATACCCGCGCCGAGCGCGGCGCGGCCCTGAGCGCCGATGGCCGCCGGCTGCTGTTCGCGCGCGACCAGGGCCGTGGCGCGGGCTGGGATCTGTTCGTGGCGCCGCTGGATGCGCAGGGCGTGCGCGGCGCCGCGGTGGCGCTGGCCGGCCTCAACACGGCTGCCGACGAAACCGGCGGCGACTGGCTGGGCAACGACGGCGCGGTGGTGTTCAGCCGAGGCAATGGCGAGGCCGCGCAGGTGATGACCAGCGCCTGCGCCTGGACCGGGGCGGCGCTGCAGCCGCTGGGGCTGTCGTTCAACCAGACCGGCGGCTGGACCAGCGCACCGGTGGTCGACAACGCCAAGCCGGGCGAGATGATGGTGGCCAGCAGTGCCGCCAAGGCACCGCGCGCCGGTGGCGTGGATGTGTACCGCCTGGCGGTGCCGAAGGTGGTGGCCGTGGCCGGGTGCGTGCGGTAGATCCACGCCGGGCGTGGATGACCGTCTGGTAGATGCCAACCTTGGTTGGCACACCCTGGAACGCCAACCAAGGTTGGCGGCTACCGGCGCGCCAGCACCTGCGCGCGCTGCTTCTCGTACTCCACTTCGCTCAGCTGGCCGTTGTCCTTGCGGCGGTTCAGCGCGGCCAGTTCGGCCTGCACGCTTTCCGGCAGGGCCTGCTCACGGGCGACGTGGGCGGCGGCGGAGAGCTGCTCCGGCGGGCGCCGGCTGGCGCGCCAGGCAGCAATGAACACGCCGATGATGATGGCGCCGAACACCAGCGTGCCGGTGCCCCAGATCAGCCATTGCATCCATCCCATTTCCGGTCCCATCGCGTGTTCCTCCGTCCGTCGTGAGCGCTATTGTCAGCGCTCGCGCAGCCAACGCGCCACCTGCGGCGCGAAATAGGTCAGCACGCCATCGGCACCGGCGCGCTTGAAGCCCAGCAGCGACTCCATCACGCAGGCGCGTTCGTCCAGCCAACCGTTGGCGAAGGCGGCCTTCATCATCGCGTACTCGCCGCTGACCTGGTAGGCGAAGGTCGGCACGCCGAACGTCTCCTTCACCCGGCGCACCAGGTCCAGGTAGGGCATGCCCGGCTTGACCATCACCATGTCCGCGCCCTCTTCCAGGTCCAGCGCGATCTCGCGCAGGGCCTCGTCGCCGTTGGCCGGGTCCATCTGGTAGGTCTTCTTGTCGGCCTTGCCGAGGCTGCCGGCGCTGCCCACCGCATCGCGGAACGGGCCGTAGAACGCCGAGGCGTACTTGGCCGAGTAGGCCATGATGCGCACGTTGAGGTGGTGGTCGGCATCCAGCGCACGGCGGATCGCGCCGATGCGGCCGTCCATCATGTCCGAGGGCGAGATGATGTCGGCGCCGGCTTCGGCATGCGACAGCGACTGCTTCACCAGCGCCTCGACGGTGATGTCGTTGAGCACATAGCCCTTGTCATCGATGATCCCGTCCTGGCCATGGGTGGTGTACGGGTCCAGGGCCACGTCGGTCATCACGCCCAGTTCCGGGAAGCGCGTCTTCAGCGCGTGGATCGCACGCTGCGCCAGGCCGTCCTCGGCCCACGCGGCCGATGCATCCAGCGACTTCTGCGAGCTGTCGATCACCGGGAACAGGTCGATCACCGGGATGCCCAGCTCCAGCGCCTCTTCGGCCACCTTCAGCAGTTCCTCGATCGACAGGCGCTCCACGCCGGGCATCGACGGCACGGCGGTGCGGCCGGCCAGCTCGTGCACGAACACCGGGTAGATCAGGTCGTCGGTGGTCAGCGTGTTTTCGCGCATCAGGCGGCGCGAGAACTCGTCATGGCGCATGCGCCGCGGGCGGTAATGGGGATGAGGCATGGCAGGCTCCGAGGAGTGGCTATTGCAACAGGTAGCCCTGCGGCAGCAGGGGTTCGGGCAGGGGGCGTTCGCCGAGCGCGTCGAGCTGGTCGATCTCGATCGTGCGCACCATGGCGTCCAGCGGCAGGTCGTTCGGCTCCAGGCCGAAGGGCTCTTCCATCTCCTCGCCCAGCTGGTCCAGGCCGAAGAAGGCATACGCCAGCACGGCCGACAGCACCGGCGTGCCCCAGCCCAGCGAACTGGCCAGGCCGAACGGCAGCAGCACGCAGAACATCCATGCGCAGCGGTGCAGCAGCAGGGTGTAGGCGAACGGCAGCGGCGTACTGAGGATGCGCTCGCAGCCGGCCTGGATGGAGGACATCGCGTGCAGGCGGTCTTCGAGCTGGGTGTAGAGGATCGGCTCCAGCTCGCCGCTGCGCAGCGCCTGGGCCAGTTCGGCGGCGATCATCGACAGCAGCGCGTCGGGCACGTTCTCGCGCTCGGCCAGCTGCTCGCGCTGCGGCTTGTCCAGCCACGGCAGCGCCACCAGGGCGACGATGCGCCCGCGCAGGCGCGCAGCCAGCGCATGGGCGAAGGCGGTGGTGAGGTAGGCAATGCGGCGCCGGCGGCCGCTGTCATCGGCCAGCAGCAGGTGTACCTGCCGCGCCAGCGAGCGCGATTCGTAGATCAGCTGGCCCCACAGCTTGCGGCCCTCCCACCAGCGGTCGTAGCAGGCGCTGTTGCGGAAGCTGAGGAAGATCGACAGGACCAGGCCAAGCAGGGTGAACGGGGTGACCGAGACCCGCTCGATGCCGAACGGCGGGGCCAGTTCCACCACTGCGGCCACCGCGATGGACAGCACCAGGATGGCAAGCACCTTCGGTGCGATGGCCGGCACGATGGAACCGCGCAGGATGTACAGCAGTTGCCAGCCGTGGGGACGGGAACGAATGATCATGGGGGCAGCCGCGCCAGGCGCGGTTTCACAGGCACGCGGGGGGCTCGCGCAGCCCGGCATTGTACTCCCCTGCCCGGCGCCCGGCCGGGGGCCTGCGACGCCCTGTCGCACCCGTGGCCGCGACCCGGAACATGCCGCTCAGACCATGCTGCTCAGATCACGCCACCGCCCATGCTCAGGCGGACGATGCCGACCAGCACCACGATGCCGTTCAGGACCAGGCCGGTCTTGGCGCGGCCGCGCTTGCTGGGGTGGGTGAAGAGGATGCCGAGCGCAGCGACCACCGCGCCCACGGCGGCAAACGGGATCAGGAACCAGTTGCCCCAGCCCAGCAGCGGGATCAGGGCCAGGATCATCCACAACAGCGCCACGATGCCCCACAACAGACTGATCACACCCATGCCCAGCTCCCCTCAGGTTGGTTTACCCGCCAACCTTAGCCCTTCCCGCGGCTGCCGCCTACCGCCGTTGGCGACACGCTCACCCCTGCCGTGCCAGCATGCGGTCATGGCCCGGGCGCGGGTGTTGGCGCCGATTCAGAGTCCCCGGCCGATGATCCGAACTGTCCTACAGGGGTATACGCCATGAACATCCGTTGGGTCGCGTTGACCGCCATGCTGCTGGCCGCTGCCGGTTGCGCCAGCACCTCCAAGGTCATGCTGGGCCGCGCGCGTGCGCCGATCGACCCGGCGCAGGTGCAGATCTATTCCACCCCGCCGGCCGGTTCGCTGGAGATTGCCCAGCTGGAATCGTCCTCGGCGGTGGGCTTTGGCACCCAGGGCCAGACCGACGCCGCCGTCGCCCGGCTCAAGCGCGAAGCGGCCGCACTGGGCGCCAACGGGGTGATCCTGATGGGCGTAGGCAGCAGCGGCTCGCCGGTCGGCATGTCGGTGGGTGCCGGCAGCTATGGCTCGCACGTGGGGGGTGGCCTGGGCATCGGCATTCCGACCACGCAGAAGCGCGCGGCCGGCGTGGCGATCTGGGTGCCGAACCCGGAGGCGCCGGCGCGGTTGCCGACGCAGACCATTACCCCGCAGCGCTAGGCCGGTAGCGCCGGGCCATGCCCGGCGGCTTTCCCGCTGCGCTCGCCGGGCACGGCCCGGCGCTACCGGTACTTCGGCACGAACTGCTGCTGCACCGCTTCTGCCAGCTGGTCCGGCGGCAGCAGGCCCTGGTCGAGCAGGAAGTTGTTGAACGCCAGGCGGTCGAACTTCGCGCCCAGCGCCAGTTCGGTCTGCATGCGCAGTTCGAGGATGCGGGTGTAGCCGTAGAAGTAGCTGCCCGCCTGGCCCGGCATGCGCACCATGTAGCGGTCCAGTTCCTGGGTGGCCATCGCCTTGGACAGGCCGACCTGCTCGATCAGCACGCGCTCGCCGTTGGCACGGTCGGTCAGGCCCAGGTTGAGCATCGGGTCGAGCATCGCGCGGGCGGCGCGCAGCAGGCGGAACTGCAGCGCGATCATCTGCCCGTCCAACGGCTCGTACGGCACCATTTCCGCTTCGGCATACAGCGCCCAGCCTTCCACGTTCACCGAATTGAACGCGAACATCGTGCGCGCCAGCGACACGCCGCGCTCGACCATCGCGGTGAACTGCAGCTCGTGGCCGGGGCGGCCCTCGTGCGCGCTCAGCGTCCACGCTGCCGAGCCGAAATTGAAATCGTCGTACTGCGCGCCCGGGCCGGCGGCCGGGTTGCCCAGCGGCAGCACGAAGGTGCCCTGCTGCCCGGTGTTGTTGACCAGCGGCGCCGGCAGGAAGTGCGGGGCCGGGCTGGCCGCACTCTCCGCCGCCGAACCCAGGCGCATCTGCATGGCGCGCTTGGGCACATCGACGATGCGGTGTTCGCGGATCAGCGGATCGATCGCATCGATCACCTTGCGGTAATGGCCTTCCAGCTGGTCATCGGCGATCTTGTCGGCCTTCAGCGCGCGGATGACCGCCACCGGGTCGCTCGGGTCGGCCACCTTCAGGCCCTTCTCCTTCGCCACCAGCGGCGCCAGCTGCTGCATCGCCGAGCGGGTTTCCATGAATTCCAGCTGGGCGCGCTGCATCAGCAGCTTCGGGTCGATGTCGATGCCGACCTGCTTGAGCTGGAACGCATACAGCGGTGCCGGCAGGCGTGCATCGGTACGTGCCTTCGGCAGCACCTCCTTGCGGGTCCAGGCGGCGTAATCCTTCATCTGCGTGGCCAGGGCCTTCATCGCCTCATCGGCGCCGGCCACCTGGTACTTCTTCAGCAGCGACTCGATGCCGGTGATGTAGGTCTCGACGTTGTCGAGCGACTGCTGCACTTCGATCTGGGTCGGCTGCAGCAGCGCGCTGTCGCCCAGGCGCTCTTCGTAGCGCTGGCGGGCCAGCGTGGTGAACGCGATGCCGCCCGGCTGCAGGCCCGCGTAGGCCTTGAGGCGGTCCAGCGCCTTGGCGCGGCGCTCGGCCGGCACCTGGTCGGACAGCAGCAGGTTGAGGCCGCTGAACACCGTCTGCGGTGCATCACTCCACGGCAGCAGGTACTTCTCGTTGAGCTCGCTGCCTCCGATGCTCTGGTCGGCAGCGTGGATCATGATCGCCAGGTCCTGGCGGACATTGGGATCCTTCTCGGTGGCCAGCTTCGCCTTCAGCTCGTCGCGGGCCTTGGCCGTCGCGGTGCGGAAGCGCTTGCCGTTGTCGGGGCCGAGGTCGGCCACCTTGTCGTCGTAGCCGGGCACGCCGAAGAAACCCGTCTGTTCCGGCTGGAACGGCCCCTGCGCATCGAGCAGGATCTGCGCCAGCGCATTGCTGCGGGCCACCCAGGCCGCACTGGCGGGGGTGGCCGCCTTGGCAGCCGGTGCGGCCAGGGCCGGCGGGGCGGACAGCAGCGGGGCGGCGGTCAGGGCCAGGGCAACGGCCAGCGCGATCGGCTTCATGGAACACTCCGGGAAAGGGGTGATCGCAACTTACGCGCTCGCGGCGATGGCGACAATCGGCTGGAGGTCACGGGGTCGGCAGGCAGCGACCGCCCTGGTAGATGCCCACCCTGGTGGGCAGCGTTCGGGGCAAGGGCTGTCGATCAGCTGCAGCGCTCGCCGGCCTTGGCAATGACTGCCGCACTGGCGTCCTTGGCCTTCAGCCGTTGAAGCAACCCGTCGCACGCCAGACGCTCGCCCGGCCGTTCCGCGTAGATCAGAAGCTCGCCGGCCCGATCCACGCCATCCAGGTAGAGCACTCGACAATCACCGGCACTGGTATGGATTTTCATGGCGCGAATGTCTGCGGCCTGCTCGCCGGTGCCCGTCGCGCCCTCGCACATTCCCCCGTAGTAGGCACCGCTCATGAGCGCGAAAACAGGTTTCGCCTGCAGCTCACCCAGGCGATCACTGCTGTTGCAGGCCGCCAAGACTGATGCCGTGCCAAGCAGGACGAGAAGTTCAGGTCGCATGGATTTACCTGATACCAGAGGGGATGTTGATGATCTGCTCATCCGACCAGCGACGGATCAGAAGATCGACATCGTGATCAAATGAATCACTCCGGCTGATGTGCTTTCTGACATCGCCAGCCATCACCTGATCAGGATCCAGAAAGGACAGCTCAACCAGCTTCAACAGCAGATCCTTGCTTGGAGACCGTCTCAACCACCAATGGAAGACGCTGTTTCTGTCGTGTTCCGACGAGCTCTCCATCCCCGGCGTGTATGTGGAGAGGAGTTGATCGATCAACTCATCGGGCAACAGGTTGTACTCCTGCCATTTGGCAGGGAACTCCATCATTTTCAAGTACGCGCGCTTGTCCATCAGTTTCCTCCCCAGGATGGTGGACCAATGACCTCGATGAGCGCCGCACCTACAACGCAATGGCTTCGCTGCACCCACCGCGCTCACGGCATTCCTGCAGCGCGCACTCGCCGGCGGCTTCGGCATCGTCCAGCGCGGTCAGGTCGAAGGTCGCCTGGTCCTCGCCCAGCACGTACATCACCGGGTAATCCCACACATCATTGCGGCGGGTGCCTTCCACGATCAACCGGGCGCGCCCCTGTGGCCCTTCCAGGCCGACAACCAGGCCCAGATCACGCTCGCCATTGACGGTCATCTGCGTGATGCTCAGCGGTATCGCATCGGCAAGCAGTGGCTCGCCAAGCACCTGTGCCACTTCAATGCTGCAACCCGCGCGACGCAACGCTTCCTGCATCGGTGGGCTTTCGCGTACGGCCTCGCTCCAGCGCAGCACGCTCCAGATGATGATGCCGCCGCCCACGCCCAGCAACAGCAGGACAGACAGCGGTATCGCCCAGCGCCAGTGGCGGCGCCACCAGCCGGCGCTGGCCGGCCGATAGCCCGGGATCGGGGTTGGCTTTTGCATCGGCGGGCTCCTTCCCGTGCGTCCGTCAGGGCTTCAGGCAACGGTCCAGGAAGGCCTCGGCAACGCGGTAGCGGTGCAGCGCATCAGCGCCGGACAGGCCGTGCTTCGCACCCGGATAGGTCATCAGTTCGAACGGCTGGCCGCGCTTCTGCAGCGCGCTCATCAGGCTGGTCGAGTTGGTGAACAGCACGTTGTCATCGGCCATGCCATGGATCAGCAGCAGCGGCGAGCGCAGGCCCTCGATGTGGGTCAGCACGCGGGCTTCGCGGTACCCGGCCTCGTTGCGCTTGGGCAGGTCCATGTAACGCTCGGTGTAGTGGCTGTCGTACAGGCCCCAGTCGGCGACCGGTGCACCGGCCACGCCGCAGGCATAGCTGTCCGACGCCTTGGCCAGCAGCATCAGGGTCATGTAGCCGCCGTTGGACCAGCCCTGCACGCCGATGCGCGCCGGGTCCACCCACGGCTGCTGCTTCAGCCAGGCCACGCCGCGCAGCTGGTCGGCCACTTCCACCGTGCCCTGCCTGCCGTACAGCGCGCCGCCGAATTCGCGACCACGACGCGGCGTGCCGCGGTTGTCCAGCGAGAACACCACGTAACCCTGCTGGGCCAGGTACTGGTTGAACAGGTGGTCGCCACGGCCGGGCCAGCTGTCGGTGACGGTCTGGCTGGCCGGACCGCCATACACGTACACCGCCACCGGGTAGCGCTTGGACGGGTCGAAGCCGGCCGGCCTGATGATGCTGTAGTTCAGCGGGGTCTTGCCGTCGGCCGCGGTCAGCGTGCCGAACTCGATCGGGCGCTGCGCATCGCGGTAGCGCGCGTACGGGTGCTTGGGATCGGCCAGGTCGTTCTCGAGCAGGGTGGCGATCTTTTCGCCATTGGCACGGAACAGCTCGATCTGCGGCGGCGTGGTGCTGTTGGACCAGGTATCCACATACACGCTGGCGTTGCGCGCGAAGCTGGCAGTGTGCATGCCCGGCGCCTTGGACAGGCGCTGCGGCTGGCCCCCCTGCAGCGACACGGCGTAGATCTGGCTTTCGCGCGCCGAATCGATGCCGGCGCGGAAGTAGGCCTTGCCGGCCTTCTCGTCGACGGCCAGCAGTTCGTCCACTGACCAGTCACCCTGGGTGAGCGCGGTGGCCTTGCCCTTGGCATCGATGCGGTAGAGATGCTGGAAACCGGTGCGCTCGGACGACCACAGCACGCTGCCATCGTCGAGGAAGCGCAGGCTGTTGTGCAGCGGCACCCAGGTCGGGCTGGTCTCGTGGGCCAGCGTGCGCGTGCCGTTTCCAGCCAGGTCGACTTCGACCAGGTCCAGCAGCTTCTGGTCGCGCGACTGGCGCTGGTAGGTGACGCGCTGGGCATCACGCCAGTCGACGCGGGCCAGGTAGATGTCCTGTTCCTTGCCCAGGTCGATCCAGCGCGGCGTGGCGGCGGCGGCCGGCGCGATCACGCCCAGCTGCACGCGCACGTTGGCATCGCCGGCGGCCGGGTAGCGCTGTTCGACCACATCGGTGCGGTCTGCATAGACCTCGTAGCGCTTCTGCACCGGCACCGGTGCTTCATCGATGCGGGCAAAGGCAATCGCCGAATCGTCCGGCGCCCACCAGTAACCGGTGTGGCGGTCCATTTCCTCATCGGCGACGAACTCGGCCACGCCGTTGCCGATGGTCGCGCTGCCATCGGTGGTCAGCTGCAGCTGCTTGCCGCTGGCCAGGTCGATCACCCACAGGTTGCGGCCGCGGATGAAGCTGACGAAGCCGCCCTTGGGCGACAGCTTGGCGTCGGTGGCGAAGCCTTCGCCGTGGGTCAGCTGGCGCACGGCGGCTGCGCCCTGCTGCTTCAGGTCGTACAGGTACAGTTCGCCGCCCAGCGGGAACAGCAGGCGCTGCGCGTCCGGCGACCACTGGTAATCGACGATGCCGGTCATCGCGGCGATGCGCTGGCGCTCGCGGCGGGCCTTTTCCTCGTCGCTGAGGGTCTCGGTGCCGGGCAGCACCACCTTCGAGTCGACCAGCAGGCGGGTCTGGCCGCTGCCGATGTCATAGCTCCACAGGTCCAGCTGGTTGCGGTCGCTGTCCTTGCCGCGCAGGAAGGTCACGCGCGAGCCGTCCGGGGCCACCTTGGGCTTCATCAGGGTCGGGCCGGACAGCGGCAGCGGGCCGGTGATGGCTTCCAGGGTGAGTTTTTCAGCGTGGGCGGCAGTAGTGGTGGCGAGCATGAGGGCGAGCGAGGCGAACAGATGGCGCATGGAAGGTCCCGGCAAACGGCAGGTCCGCCGCGCGCCACGCGCACAGCGGTCATGCCCCCATCCTAACCAAGCCCGCCGGCGAAGGCAGCATGACCTTCTGCCCATGGCGCCGTGCCGACCAGGAGTGCCGAACAGGAGTGCCGACCAACGGTCGGCACCTACCGTCCGGGGATCAGCGCTGGCCGAACAGGTGCTTGCGCTCTTCCTCGCTCAGCGGCTTGCCGGCGTTGGGGTTCACCTGCTGGCGCAGGGCATAGGCGCGCTGGGTGGCCGGGCGCGCGGCGATGGCGTCGTGCCAGCGCTTCAGGTTCGGGAAGGCGGCGAAATCGACCGGAATCTTGTCGTAAGCGCCAATCCACGGGTAGCTGGCCATGTCGGCGATGGTGTATTCATCGCCCGCCAGGAAGGCGTGATCGGCCAGGCGCTTGTCCATCAACCCGTGCAGGCGGCGCACTTCGTTGTCATAGCGCTCGACGGCATAGGGGATCTTTTCCGGCGCGTAGACGTTGAAATGGCCCATCTGGCCGCTCATCGGGCCCAGCCCGGCCATCTGCCAGAACAGCCATTCCAGGGTGGTGACGCGGC
This sequence comes from Stenotrophomonas sp. FW305-3-2-15-E-LB1, assembly GCF_058787375.1. Lineage (NCBI taxonomy): Bacteria > Pseudomonadati > Pseudomonadota > Gammaproteobacteria > Lysobacterales > Lysobacteraceae > Stenotrophomonas > Stenotrophomonas sp. FW305-3-2-15-E-LB1. The sequence goes on along the minus strand of NZ_JBYSZR010000003.1, from coordinate 164,782 downwards.
CACGCGGGTCGCTGGGCAGGAACTGGCCGCTCTTCTCGGCCAGGTACAGCAGGATGGCGCCTGATTCGAACACGCTCTGCGGCGCGCCGCCATCGGCCGGGGCATGGTCGACGATGGCCGGCATCTTGTTGTTGGGCGAAATGGCCAGGAATTCCGGCTTGAACTGGTCACCCGAGCCGATGTTGACCGGATGGATGCGGTACTCCAGGCCGGCTTCCTCCAGCAGCAGGGTGACTTTGTGGCCGTTGGGGGTGGGCCAGTAATACAGGTCGATCATGGCGTCGGCTCGGGGTTCGGAAGGAACCTGAAGTCTAGTGCGAACGTTGGCTTGGCACCGTCATGGTGGGCCGGTAACCTCGCCACTCCCTCGAAACGCAGCATCCCCCGCATGAGCGCAAACCGTCTGCCGCCCTCCCCGCTGTCCAACCTGATCTTCGCCTCGCGCTGGCTGCAGCTGCCGCTGTACCTGGGCCTGATCGTGGCGCAGTGTGTCTATGTATTCCTGTTCGGCAAGGAACTGTGGCACCTGATCACGCATTCGGTGTCGATGGGCGAGCAGCAGATCATGCTGATCGTGCTGGGCCTGATCGACGTGGTGATGATTTCCAACCTGCTGGTGATGGTGATCGTGGGCGGCTACGAGACCTTCGTGTCGCGCCTGCGCCTGGAAAACCACCCGGACCAGCCGGAATGGCTGAGCCACGTCAACGCCAGCGTGCTGAAAGTGAAGCTGGCGATGGCGATCATCGGCATCTCCTCGATCCACCTGCTGAAGACGTTCATCGGTACCGGCGCCCTGGGCGGCATTCCTCTGTGCGCGCCGGAGCGCATGGCCACCGCTGTAGCCAACATCGGCGAACAGACCTGCGCCACCCTCACCGCCGAAGGCGTGCTGTGGCAGACCATCATCCACTGCGTGTTCATCCTGTCGGCCATCGGCATCGCCTGGACCGACAAGCTGATGTCGGCCGGCCACGACAAGGCCGAGGGCCACGCCAAGCCCGCCGGACATTGACCTGACAAGGCGATGGCGACACCCCATGTCGCCATCGCCCCTGACCCACCCTTGTACGCAAGGGTGGGCGGGATGCTAGATTGCACGCTCGCCGTTGCCGGCGGCGGCGTCGGGAAACGCCAGCCGCCACGCCCGGACACCGGTCCCGGCCATGCAGATCCACGGCTTACGTAACGTCGTCTTCTAAAGGGGAGCAGGATGTCGCACGTCGCAATGAACGCTGCCGCGCGCCGGTGGGTACCGGTTGCCCTGGCACTGGCACTGGCCGCCTGTTCGGGCAAGGAAGAAACGCCGGCACCGGCCGCCGACGGCGCTGCCGCGCCCGCCGCCACGCCTGCCGCACCCGCCGTGGCGGCCAAGGTGCAGTCGATGGGCACCGAGCAGCTGCGCGATTCGGCCAGCCGCGCCTTGGCCGAGAACCGCATGTACGCGCCGGCCGGCGACAACGCCATCGAGTACTACCTGGCGCTGCGCGACAAGACGCCGGACGACGCCTCGGTGAAGAGCGCGCTGACCGACCTGCTGCCCTACACCCTGATTGCCGCCGAGCAGCACCTGGGCCGCGAGGACTTCACCGAAGCCCAGCGCCTGGTGGCGCTGATCGAGAAGGTGGACCCGTCCGCGCCGGCCCTGCCGCGCCTGAAGGAAGGCCTGACCAAGGGCGTCCAGGTGGCTGCCAAGCGCACCGAGGACGAGACCGCCAAGGTCAAGAAGGATGCCGAGGACCGCGCCAGGCAGCTGGTTGAACAGCAGCGCCTGGCCGACCAGCGCAACAAGGAAGCCGAAGCGGCCAAGCAGATTGCCGCCCAGCAGGATGCAGCCCGCCGCGACAGCGAGCGCCAGGACGCCGAACGCCAGGCCGCCGCCCGCCGCGAGGCCGAACAGAAGCAGCAGCAGGCCGCTGCCCAGCAGGCCAGCGCCGCGCGTGCCGCCGCGGGCACCGCCGCGCCGACCCTGCGCCCGGTCAGCACCCCGGCCCCGCGTTACCCGGCCGAGGCCCTGCGCTCGAGCACCTCGGGCGAAGTGCTGGTGGAAATCACCGTCGGCACCGATGGCTCGGTGACCAACGCCCGCGTGCTGCGCGCCACGCCGTCGCGCGTCTTCGACCGCGAAGCGCTCAATGCGGTCAAGCGCTGGCGCTTCGAGCCGGTGGGCGCCCCGGTCACCACCCGCCGCACGCTGGTGTTCGCCCCGGGCGGTTGATGCCCCCAGGGTAGCGCCGGGCCACGCCCGGCGAGAGGTCATCATCAAGGCCCGGAGCGATCCGGGCCTTGTTTGTTTCAGCGCCCGCCGTCGATCAATCGCTGCAGCGCCGGATCGCGCGCCGCCATTACCTGGAAAAGGCCGAGCGCGTGCAATGCCGGCAGCAGCTCGCGCAGATCGGCCTCGGCTGCGGCACGGGTGGCAGTGCTGCCGGCCGGATCCTGCCAGTCGAGCACGCTGGCGAGGAAGGCGCCGACGCTGCCCTTGCGCACGGTCAGGCCGTGCACCTGCACGTCGTCCTGATGATCGGGAAGGATGTCCTGCGGTTTCATGGGAGTGGGCTCCTTGGGATGAACCGCCAGTGTCAGGCTTGCAGGGCGGCCGTTCTGCCGTATAACTGCCACTTCATATGGCAGATCAGCCAATCCAGGCACCGTTGATCCATCCCGCGCTGGCCGATGCGGCTGCGGGGCCGTGGCTGCTGGGCGCACAGCTGGCGATGGAGGGCACGCGCCGCACGCCGCGCCACCAGCACGCACGCGGGCAGTTGCTGGGCGCGCGCCACGGCCTGCTGCGCATCGAAGCGGGCGACCAGCACTGGCTGCTGCCGGCAGGGCACGTCGCGTGGGTGCCGCCTGGCCTGCCTCATGCACTGGCCAGCCTCGGCGTCTTCGATGGCTGGAGCCTGTACTTCAGTGCTGCCGCCTGCAACGCACTGCCCACGGCCGCGCGTGTGTTCCAGCCCAGCGTACTGCTGCAGGCGGCCGTGCCCCGCGCGCTGCAGTGGCAGCACGGTGCATTGGAGGATGCGCAGTCGAGGTTGGCAGGGGTCATCGCCGACGAGATCGCCGCGGGTCTTCCGTTACCGCTGGCGCTGCCGCAGCCACGCGACCGCCGCTTGCGGCGCATTGCCGCCGCGCTGGCGCGTGCACCGCATGACGGGCGCAACGTGGAGGAATGGGCGGCCGCCAGCGGCCTGTCCGGCCGCAGCCTGGCTCGCCACTGGTTGGCCGAAACGGGCATGCCGCTCAGCCACTGGCGGCAGCGACTGCGCGTGCTGCTGGCGCTGCCCCGCCTGCTGGCCGGGGAAACGGTCATCGAGGTTGCGCTGTCGATGGGCTATGACACGCCCAGTGCGTTCATTGCCGTGTTCAAGCGCGAGATGGGGGTGACACCGGCGCGCTATGGCGTGGGGTGAAGCCCGTCATGGCGGATCGGATGACAACGAGGCCCGGCATGACCGGGCCTCGCTGCGCATCCGCCGGGCGCGGCCCGGCGCTACCGCTTCCGGTCAGCCGGAGATGGCAAGGCGCTCCTGGTGGTAACGGCGCACCGCGGCAAACCACAGGATCGCGGCCAGGCCGAGGCTGGCGCCCAGGTAGACCGCCCAGATGGTCGGGGTGATCACTTCATGGCGGATCACCTTAAGCAGCATCTGGTTCTGCGACAGGAACGGCACGGCGTACTGCCACAGCTGGCTCTTCACCGGGTAGGCCATCAGCGCATAGCCCGGCAGCATCGGCAGCAGCACCAGCCAGGTCATGTGGCTCTGGGCTTCCTTCATGCTCTTGGCCGCGGCCGACAGGTAGGTCAGCAGCGAGGTGCCGATCAGCAGCATCGGCAGCATCACCAGCAGCATCTGCACCATCGAGAGGATGTTCATGTTGAGCTGGCGACTGACGTTGCCGGAGGCGAACTGGGCACTGACCTTGAACGCGACCAGTGTCAGCAGCAGCGATACGAACCCGACCACGCAGGCGGCGCCGATCTTGCCGCTGACGATCGCGCTGCGCGAGCCGGGGGTGGCCAGCAGCGGCTCCAGCGATTGCCGTTCGCGCTCGCCGGCGGTGGTGTCCATCACCAGATAGGCGCCGCCGATGAACGAGGTCAGGGTCAGCAGCACCGGCAGCAGCATCGACAGCATCATGCCGCGCTTGGCTTCGGTGCTGGCCATGTCCTGCGTGGCCACATCCAGTGGCCGCGCAACCTGCGCATCGACGCCGCGGGCCATCAGGCGCAGGGCGCCCACCTGCCCGTTGTAGGTGGACAGCGCCGCCTGCAGGCGTGCCGCGGGCACCTCGGCAGCACGGCGCGTGCTGTCACGGATCACCTCCACCAGGGCCGGCTTGCCATCGGCCCAGTCCTTGCCGAAATCCGCGCTGATGCGCAGTGCCACGTCGATGTCCTGGGCGCGGATCGCTTCGGCCAGGTCCTTCGGTGCCGCGGTCGCGTTCAGGCCCTGCGCGCCGAGGAAGCGGACCAGGTTCGGGGCGTGCTCGGCGCCGATGGTGGGAATGTCCAGCGGCTGTTCGATCTGGGTGCGGAAGCGGCTTTCCGACAGCTTGCCCATGCCCAGGATCAGCAGCGGGTACAGCAGCGGGCCGAACAGCAGGGTCAGCGCCAGCGTGCGGCGGTCGCGCGAGAGGTCGCGCAGTTCCTTGCGCATCACCGTCATCAGGGTCGACATCATGCTCATGCGTGCAGGCCCTCTTCGCTGCCGATCAGTTTCACGAACGCGTCTTCCAGGTTGGTTTCGCCGGCCTGCGCGCGCAGTTCATCGGCACTGCCGGCTGCCATCACGGTGCCCTTGGCGATGATGACGATGTGGTCACACAGCGCGCCCACCTCCTGCATGATGTGGCTGGACAGGATCACGCAGCGCCCTTCCTCGCGCAGGCCCAGCAGGAACCGGCGCAGCGCGCGGGTGGTCATCACGTCCAGGCCGTTGGTGGGTTCATCGAGGATGACGTTGCGCGGGTCGTGCACCAGCGCGCGGGCGATGGCGGTCTTGGTGCGCTGGCCCTGCGAGAAGCCATCGGTCTGGCGGTCGAGGATGTCGGCCATGTCCAGGGCGTGCGAGAGCACTTCGATGCGCTCGCGGATGCGCTGCGCCGACAGGCCGTGCAGTTCGCCGAAGTAGGTGATGTTCTCGCGCGCGGTCAGGCGCTTGTACACGCCCCGCGCGTCAGGCAGCACGCCCAGGTGGCGGCGCACCTCCACCGGATCACGCGCGGCATCGATGCCATCGACGGTGATGCTGCCCTGGTCGGGCGTCATCAGGGTGTACAGCATGCGCATGGTGGTGGTCTTGCCGGCGCCGTTGGGGCCGAGCAGGCCGGTGATGCGGCCATCGGCGGCCTGGAAGCCAACGTTGGCCACCGCCTGGACGCGACCGGTGCGGGTGTCGAAGGCCTTGTGCAGGTTGTCGGCGACGATCATGGGGTCCATCCGTTGAACGAGGTGAACGCCGGCACGTGGCTCAGCGTGTCCAGGCAGCGGGCATCGAGCGCCTTGGCATCCTGGGTATCAATGAACTGGCCCAGCAGGCGCGGCATGCAGCCGGCAGTGAGGGTGCCGTGGCCCTGGCCGCGTGCGACCAGCGCGCGACCGTTGGGCAGGCCCTTGAGCACCTGTTCGGCGTAGCGCGGCGGGGTAACCGGATCCAGCTCGCCGGACAGCAGCAACACCGGCAGGTCGCTCTTCAGCGGCGTGGTGAGCGTGGCAGCGGCCGGCTGGTGCGGCCACACCGGGCAGGCGGCGAAGAACGCGCGCGCCGCTTCCGGGCCGAACAGGGCGTCGTCGCTTTCCGGCGGCGCCTGGTAGCGCGGCGCATCCTCGCTGCAGATGACCGACCACTGCATGCCACGGTTGATCTGGAAATCCATGCTGCGGGTGGCACCGCGGGCGAGCGAGGCCAGCGGCGCATAGCGGCCCTGCGCGGCTTCATCCAGCACCAGCGGCAGCAGCGAGGAGTACTCGGGCACGTAGGAGAACGCGAAGGCCAGGCCGACCACGCTGTCCGGGCTCAGCACGTCCTGGCGCGGTGCGTTGGTGCCGGGGTCGCGGTAATCGACGGTGACCGGGGAGCTGCGCAGGGTTGCGGCCACTGCGCGCAGCTGTTCGCGGGTATCGACCGGGAAGCGCTTGCTGCAGGCGGCATCCTTGCGGCATTGCGCCGACTGCAGGGTGATGGCGTTGTCGAAGGTGTTGGCGAACTCGCCACCCACCACCAGGTCGTTGGGCACGACGCCGTCGATGACCAGGCTGCGGGTGTGCTGCGGGTAGGCAATGGCGTAACGCTGGGCGACGCGCGTGCCGTAGGAACCCCCGACCAGATTGAGCTTGTCCGCACCCAGCGCCTGGCGCACCGCGTCCAGATCGGCGATGGCCTCGGCGGTGGTGTAGAAGCGCGCATCGGCGCGCCCCTGCAGCGATGCCGCACACTGCTGCGCGTAATCGCGCATCAGCGCTTCGGTTGGCGCTGCATCTTCGTCCATCTTCAGCGGCTTGCCGTCCGCGCCCAGGCAACTGAGCGGGTTGGAACCGCCGGTGCCACGCTGGTCGATCAGGAAGACATCGCGCTGCTTGCGCACCTGGCGCAGCGCGGTATCGACGATGACCGCCACTTCGCTGGCCGCCTGGCCGGGGCCACCGGCGAGGAAGAACACCGGATCGGGCTGGCCATTGCCGCTGTCATCCGATTCCAGCCAGGCAATGCGCAGGTCGATCTTGCGGCCCTCGGGATGGGCGCGGTCTTCGGGCACCTGCAGGGTGCCGCACTGGGCTTCGACGTTCGCGCTGGCGCCGACCGTGGTCAGCGTGCACGGACGGAACTCGATCGCCCCGTAGCGCTGGCTCGGGGTGTCATTGCCGTCGGCGGCACCGGGGGCCGTTGCACTGCAGCCGGCAAGCATCGCGCCGGCAAACAGCAGGCCGGCCGATCGCCTGGCCAGTCGGAAAGGGTGTTTTTGCATCGTGCTTGATTCCCCTGGAGGACGTTCCTGTCAACCACGACGCGGCGCCGTGGCAGATGTGACCAACTCTGCGAACAAACTTACACGGCCCCGGCGCTGGCGGCGATGGGCAACCGCGCTAGGCCATTGCAGCCGCCGCCACCAGCCGGTCGCGGCCTTCGGCTTTTGCCCGGTACAGCGCGCTGTCGGCACGGGCGATCAGGCCGGCCAAGTCAGTGTGGCCGTCATCCATGGCCAGGCCGATGCTGGCGGTGACCGCCACCGGACCGGTACCCAGCGGCGCGGGCCGTTGCTGCAGTGCATGACGGATGACCGTGGCCAGGCGCTCCGCTTCGCCGGCGCTACCGGGCAGCAGCAACAGGAATTCCTCGCCGCCATAGCGGCTGAGCAGGTGCACGTGGCCGCGCGCGCAGTGCTCCAGCACGCCGGTGAAATGCTGCAGCACCTGGTCACCGGCCAGATGCCCCCAGCGGTCATTGATGGCCTTGAAGTGATCCACGTCCAGCAGCAGCACTGCCAGAGGGCGCTGCTGGCGACGCACCTGCTGCAACTGGTCGGACCCATCGGCCAGCACCGCGCTGCGGTTGAGCAGGCCGGTGAGGCCATCGGTGCGGGCGGCGCGGCGCAGGTCCACCAGCAGGCGTTCCAGCAGCAGCAGGACCAGCGCGAAGCAGCGCGCCAGTTCCAGCATCACCCCGGCCAGGTAGGTCAGGAACATCGGCGAGCCCGCCCGCATGATGTCTCCGCCCGCGTCGGCATCGGCCGGCAGGAACAGGCGCACGATGTAGACCAGCACTTCGGCCAGGAACACGGCGGCGGCCAGGCGGCAGCTGATGCGCTGCGCCGGTGGTGCGTGGCGCAGCAGCAGCGCGGCGATCCAGCCATTGATGACGATCGCGAACACGCTGAACACGTGCAGGCGCACGTCCAGGCTGGGCCATGGCACCAGGAACAGGAAGATGCCGGCCATGAACGCGCCGGCCAGGCCCAGTGCGCGCCACAGCGGCATCGGCTGGCCCAGGTGCAGGGCCATGCCGCGCAGCATCAGCACGCTTGAGGCCGCCATGGCCGCATTGCCACCGAGGATGGCCGGTACCTGCGGCAACCAGGGGCGCAGCCCCATCAGGATCACGCCCAGGGTGAGCAGCCACAGGCTGGCCGTCCACAGGCGCAGCACCGGCTGCCCACGCAGCACCACCAGCAGCAGCGAGAAGCCCGTGGCGATGCCGATGCACAGCAGCAGGCCAAGTACGCCGATGGTGGGAAGGTCCAGGGACATGCGGTCCGTGCGTGCCAGATGATGCCCGCATCCTATCGCGTTCCAGCCAGTGCGCCATGACAACGGCGCGCTACCAGCAGGCGCGATCCACCGGCAGGCGCAGGCCCGTGTGGTCCATGCTCAGCGTGCCGCAGGCGTGGTCGGCCTGTTCGCTCAGCGGCTCGGCTGTCACGGTGTACCCGCTGGCGGCGACATTCACCCGCAGCTGGTAGGCCGTGAGCTCTGCGGCGCACTGCGCCTGTGGGGCGCCCTGGTAGTCCAGTACGCGCGTGTAATGCCGTTCGAGCACGCTGGCCTGGCTGGCAATGCAGGTCTGGGCCTGCACGCGGTGGGTTTTGACCACGTGCTGGCGGTAGGAGGGCACGGCGATCGCGCTGAGGATGGCGATGATCGCGCAGGCAATGATGACTTCCATCAGGGTGAACCCCTTCATCGACGGGCTGCCCATGTCACGGACTCCCGCCATCAAGCAGCCGCAGTTCGCGCCAGCTCACCCGGCGTACGCGGTTGCCGATGGGATGGGTGACCACCCCATGCATGCTGCCATCCTCGCCCACGCCACCCAGCCAATCGCCCAGGAAGCCGGGTGCGTTGGGGCCCTGCTCGACCAGGAAGCCGGACGAGGGTGCAGGCTGGCCGTTTTCGTCGAACAGATCGCCAGCGTTGCCGACGGTACCGTTGCCGTCCATGTCGAAGAAGCTGCCGCCCAGCCGGCCACCGGTGAACGGGTCCAAAGCCATGTAGTAGCCCGATCCGGTGGGATTGCACGGGTTGCTGGCGTCGGGGATGCGCGTGGTACCCAGCAGCACCCGGCCACGGAACTGGCCCGGCAGCACCATGCGTTCGCCACGGGCGCCGATGCCCGGCGAGACCAGGTCCATCACCCATCCGTCCTTGCCCGGTGCATCCAGTGCGTCGACCACGCGACCGTTGCGGGTTTCGGCGGTGATGCGCACCGTGGCCAGGCCACTGCGCCCGGCGATCACCTGCCCCCGGTCGCGCAGGCCGTACCACGACTGCACGGCCTGCCTGCCCAGGTCGGCCACTTCCAGCAGCGCACCGGTGCCGACAAACACCCAGGTTTCGGCGGTGTCCGGATTGCGCGCGACCAGTGGCGCCGCCGTGATCGGTTGCGGCACCGCCCCTGCTGCCGCGCTGAACAGCCGTGTGCTGCGCCCGGCCACGAGATCCACCCGATGGACGCCGCCCTGGCGGTCGCCCACATACGCCGTTTCAGCGAAGCCATCACGGTCGGCGTCCCACGGGCGCACGGCGGCAGCGCCACGGCCGCGCGCGTCCAGCAGCACGCTCTTCACTTCGCCCGTGGCCAGGCCGATGCTGAGCAGGCGTGAACTGCCATCCTTGGCATCCACGCCATTGCCCAGCAGCACGCGCCAATCGCCATCGGCGACCTGGGCCACCATCGGCTTGCCCAGTACCCGGCCCAGGCCGGGAACATCGGCGGCGCTGCGTTCCCACAACAGGTCGGGACGCTCCGGATCGGTGATGTCCAACGCAAAGATGCCGGCACCGCCGCGCCCCAGCGTGCCCACCAGCACGGTCCGCCAGGCACCACCGAGGTAGGCGTCCGCCACGGTCAGCTCGCCATCGACGCTGTAGTGGTGTTCGTAGCCTTCGCGGGTGTAATCACGCAGATGGGCGTTGATGGCCGCCGCCGGCATGAAGCCGAACCGCTCGACACCGTTGGCTGCATCGAACCCATGCAGCATGCCGTCGTTGGCGCTCACATAGATCATGGCGCGGCGTGAGGCCTGCGCCTCCGCGAAGGCACCATAGCGGTCGGCCCCCTGGAAGCGCCGTTGCGCATGCAGCCGTGGGTTGGGCGCACCGGCATGGACCGGCGATGAATTGACGATGTCGCCCAGTGCACTGGCACGCAGCCGCAGCCCGGACGTGCCTTCATGGGCCCGGTCACCGGCCAGGTAGTCCAGCACCTCCGGGCTGCCCAGCGTGGTCTTCGCACTCTGTTCCAGCGCGGACCACTGCAGTGGCAGCATGCGGCCGCCGCGGCTGGTGTACAGCGCGCGCGAACGCCAATCGCGGGCATCCAGCTGCGCCGCCGCGCTCCACGCGGGCGCACCTGCCGACGGCACCCCGGTAGCGGGGTCGATGGCATGGGCCAGCAGATCCCCGCTCCAGCTGCCGGTGCGGTAGGACGCGGAGAACACGCGGCCATCGGCATCGAGCGCACCGCCATTGCTGGCCAGCGCCGAACCCGAGCCCGGCTTAGGCTGGGTGATCATGCCGAAGGCTTCTTCCAGGCTGGTGACCATGCGCGCCGCATCCGCTGCGGCAAAGAACGTGCGCGGCCGCCGCTCGCGGGCATCACCGTTGACCAGATCCCTGCCGTTCCACCACCACGCGTCGGCCAGCGGTGGCGCGGCGGGATTGAACGGATCGAAGCCTTCGGGCACGTGGAAGCCGCCGTACTTGGTGGCAAGGACATACTGGTTGCGGTTGATCTTGTAGTCGCGCTGGTCGAGCACATCCACCCAGTAGGTGCGCATCGTCTGCAGGCCTGGAAGCCCGTTGGGCGCTGCATCGGGCCGCAGGTCGGTGGTGTTGGCCAGGTAGGCCAGCGCGGCGATATAGGCGGAATTGAAGGAGCCGAGCTGTCCGTTGTACTGGGGCGCCTTTGCAAGCGACTCGGCTTCTGCCGATGAGAACCCCTCCATCCGCCACACCTGGGTCATCGCCCGGACGACATCGTAGGAGGTATCACCGGCGACCGCGGCAGGCTTCGACCATCCTTCGCCATTGCCGGGCGTCGGGCCGGGCAGATTCTTGTCGAACCAGGTGTTGGTATCGCCGATTCCGAGCAGGGTGTTGCCCTGGCAGGCATACGTCATCGGATCATCCCACTGCTGGATCACGGGAAAGCCATCGGCCTGGCGGTAGCGCGTCTGCGGGTCACTGTGCAGGGCGCTGAATTCGGCGACATTGCCAATGCCGCGCACATAGCGCGTGGCGGCGTAGTACAGCTCGCTGACGTTGTCGTACATCTTGGGCGGGCGGCCGGTGTTCATCTGCCCGAAGCGGTTGATGTAGTTGATGACGCCGCTGTCGGCCACGCCTGCGCCGGTTGCCGCTGCATCGGCCGGGTCCGGGTTCCGAAGCTGTACGCCGGTTTTCGCATCCCATTCCGCATGGGGGTTGATGATTGCCGGCTTGATCGGATCGGGCTGCAACGGACCTATGAACTTCTGCCGGGCACGCAGCACGCCGCCATCCGGCGCCGGCTCGCTGCCGCCATAGGGATTGGAACCGCCATTGTTGATGTAGCTCAGCACCGAATAGCGCAGCTCGCCGCTGTAGCGCTGCAGCAGACCTTCCGGCTTGGCGCCGCTGGCGTAGGCCACGCAGTTGGCTTCCAGCCCGACGCTGGGCACGCAGACCTTGACCCGGACGCTCAGCTCGTAGATCTCCGCTTCGTCGCCCGCTGCGCCGTTGGCAGAGGGCTGGAGCCGGTGCGCGGGGTTGGACGGATCGTAGGGAATGGCCGTGCTCGCCGCTTCGATGTCTCCCGTCGAGGTGAAGTACAGCCGGGCACCGAGGCCATCGACCCGGGTGCGCAAGCTCGGCCAGTGCGCTGGCGTGGCACCGTGGACCAGAGCTGGATCAGCTGCGTTGCCGGCGGGAATGCGCGTGGTCGGAAAGAAGCCATGGCCGCCGTTCATGCTGAAATCGGCCTTTTCCAGCCAGGTTTCCCCCGGCAGGTCGCGCACGCGGTAGCCACCGGTGAGCGCCTTGCGGAACGGATCGATGGTCTGCGTGGTGGCCCAGTTCAGATAGTGGCCATCCCAGTGCTGCCCCGCGCAGATGCCACCACCGCGCAGTGACACAGGTGCGAAGTGGCGATCGGCTTCATTGGCGGCATATACGTAGCGGTAGCACTTGTTGGAATCGAAGTAGCCGTCGTAGGACGCCGCGCGGCGGTAGGCTTCGAAATTGGCGGCACTGATGAGCGTGGGGAATTCGACCGAGGCGACCAGCACCAGGTTGCCCGGCACCTTGATCTCCGATGACAGGGGCGCCTGCGCGACCTGCGCACCGGCAGGCGGCGCCCCCATCGCACCGGCCAGACCTGCACACAGCCCCAGCGACACGGCACGCGGGGAGAACAACGGTGACATACCCATCTATGGAACCTCACTCACGAACGATGGTGGCCTGCAGCAGGACCTGCGAGCGGTCCGGTGCGGCCAGCGGATCAGAACCGCGTGCAACGACGCGATAGAACTCGGCTTCGACACGGCCGGGGTCCTGGCCGTAGTTCGGCTCGTCTTCCAGCCCCATCTCGACCTGGGTCTCGCGCCGCCCCAGGTATTGCACGGTGAACGCGGGTGGGCCGGCACCGAGCCCGTCGGGCTGCAGGTCTGCCGCTTCGATCCATTCCCGCGCGGGCGCCGCCACCCCACCCAGCGCCGGATGCGGCAGGCAGAGCGGATCGGCTGCACTGGCCTGCGGCGAGCAGTCCCGCCCCGGTGGCACGCCTTCTGCGAGGGCGGCGGCCACTGCCCGCTCGGCCTCCTTCAGCGCGTGCTCCGCATTCTGTACGGCCATCGCGCGGTCACGGACTCCGGAGGTCATGCGTTCCTGCAGCAGGCTGGTGCGCAGGCTCACCACCAGCAGCAGCGACACCAGCAGCAGGATGACCAGCACCGCGAAGAGGGCAACGCCGCGCTGCCGCGTGAGGGGTCGCCTGTTCATGGCAGCCGGTTCCGCAGGGTGAAGGTCTGCTGGAAGCGGCGCACGATGCGCGCTTCCGTAGCGGGGCCAGTGGAGGTTTCCAGCTGCAGCTGCACATCGACCGCGCGCACCTGGCCCCACTGGGAGGCGGGGATCTTCTCGCCGGGCAGATAGTCGGCCTGTCCGGCGAGCAGATAGCGCAGCGAGAACCGGGTGACACCACTGGCGACAACGCCACCGCCGACCACGGCGCCATCAACCAGCTGCTGGCGGTACAGCGAGGCCACGCCCTGGTCATCATTGCCCACGAACCAGCGCACCTGCTGCGGCAGCCCGAAGGCCGTGTCCGCGCCGAACCGGTGGAGCGAGGCGCGCGCTGGCGTTCCGGTCGGGCATGCGTCGCCGGTCGCAAAGTAGCCCACGCAGTTCGCCGGCGCAGCGTGCCCGATGGCCGCACCGGTGGCCGTTACCCGCATCAGCACGGTGCGGCTGAAGTCACAGAGCAGCAGCGGTGAACCGAGGTCGGGCAGGTCCTTGCCGGTGACGGCCACGGGCGCGTCGGAGGCCGGGTGCTCGCGCACGCCCAGGGCCAGCGGCGTCACCGTCCACACCTGCAGTGCCGGCATCCCGGGCAGGCGCTCCCCCAGCGCCGTGCCCGTGCCGAGCACCGGATCGACCAGGCCGGCGCCTGCGGCAGCCGCCAGGCCGACCAGGGGCTCATCGAAGCTCCTCCAGAACGGCCGCTGGCGGTCGGCAAGCAGGCTGTCCACGGCGTGGCGCTGGTCGCAGAGCCGGTCTCCAGCGCCACGGATGTCATGGCCGATCAGCGCCATGGCCAGGCGGCCGGCCTCCTGCACGCGGGCCACGCCCAGGGTGTCCTGCGTGCCCCGCAGCGAGCCGAGGTAGAAGTGCAGGCAGGCCCCCAGCACCAGCAGGCCCAGGATCATGGCCACCAGCAGCTCGACCAGGGTCAGGCCACGCGCGTGACGTGCGTTCATGGCGCGACCCCGAGCACCAGGCGCGAACGCTGCGGGCCTTCCCCGCCCGCAGCGCGGCTGTCATCCCAGTGCACCACCACCTGGCAGACGCCCTCCTTGCAGGCGACGCTGCCGCAGGCACCGGCCTGGGCCCCCATGCCCGCCGCCAGTGCCGCCATCCAGCGTCCGAGATCCTGCTGGGCGAGATCACCCGTGGGTGGGGCATCGCCAACGCATCGGTCGCCGACGGTGCTGTAACGGCCCTCGATCATCGCCACCCGATTGGCACGCATGGCGTCGGCCAGGCTGGCACTGGCCTGTACGGCGAGGGTGGCGTTCAACGAGCCCTGCGTGCGGCGCAACGCACTGGCGTGCGCCATGGCGGCGGCCAATCCGCCGACAGCCAGCAGCAGTACCGCCACCAGCACCTCGATCAGGCTGGACCCCGCCTGCCTGCCTCGCGGCCGCGCCGCACGGGACACCCGGCGCTTCATCGGCATTCCCCCACCGTGCTGGGCGGCAGGCGCAGCTGCACCCCACCCAGGGCTTCCAGCGCAAGCTGGTGGCTGGCACGCGTACTGCACAGCGTCAGCGTGCCGTCCTGCAGCCGGCTGCCCGCCTGATGGAACCTGCCGTCCGCCCGGAACTGGATGCCGGAGGCAAACAGGCCCACCGTCTGCACGGACACCGCGGGGGGGACGTGGCCCCGGCGCAGGATTTCCCCGGCACTGCTGCGGACGATCCACTGCTGCCAGTGGCCACCATCGCAGTCGAGGCCGCCCACCGACCCGCAGACCTGGACAGGGCCGTTCCGGCGTACCGATTCCTGCCGCGCATACTGCATCGCGACGAACAGGTCGTTGGCGGCGGCGGTCACCTGGTTGCGCGCGATCACTCTGGACTGCGCGGGCAGCGCAACCGCTGCCAGGATGCCCAGCACCGCCAGGGTGACCAGCAGTTCCAGCAGGGTGAAGCCCGGTGCGAGGGCGCGGCGCAATGGGGTCGAGGGCATGGCTGCCACGTGGAGGACGGTGGGAAGTTGCATCCACCTTGGGCACGCCGGCCCCTCCAGCGCTATTCCACGATTTGTATTCTGCAGCGGGCCCAGCGCGCTGCAGCGGGCTCAACCAGCCGCATACGCCTGCGGCTGGGCGCATCCAGGCACCTCACCGCTTCGCTGCCGGGCCGGTGGAAAACGCGGGCCACCGCGGGTGGGCCATGCGCACACGGTCAGCCGCATGGCCGAAAGCGACAGGACGGGTCGGCATCCCGGTCCGGGCCCTGATGCAGGGCCCGCGCGCCGGCATTACTTGCTGCTGACGTACTTCTCGCGGCGGATCTGCGGGTTGCCCAGCCCGGCATCCTTCAGGGCTTCGGCGCAGGCATCGACCATGTCCGGGTTGCCGCACAGGTAGGCGATGTCGGTGGCCGGGTCCGGGGCGAAGCCGGCCAGGGCCTGCTGCACGTAGCCGTGCTGCACGTCCGGGTGCGGGTCGGCCGGCAGTTCGCGCGACAGGCACGGCACATAACGGAAGTTCGGGTGCTTTTCGGCGAAGCTGTAGAAATCTTCGCTGTACAGCAGCTCGCCCGGGCTGCGTGCGCCCTGCAGCAGGACGACCTGCACGCCGCGCTCGGCCATGGCCGTTTCCAGCAGCGGCAGCATCGACCGGTACGGGGTGACGCCGGTGCCGGTGGCGATCAGCAGGTAGCGGGCATTGTGGTCGCCGGGGTTCAGGCAGAAGCGGCCGTAGGGGCCGGACGCACTGACCTGGCCACCGAGGTCCAGCGCCTCGAACAGTGCCGTGGCGGCGCCGCCGGGCACGAAGCTGACGGCGATGTCCACCGCCTCGCCTGGGCCCAGCGCGTGGTCGTGGATGGTCGCCAGCGAGTAGCTGCGCTTGGTTTCGGTGCCATCGGCGTAGCTGAAATGGACCTGGATGAACTGGCCGGGCTGGAAATCCAGCGGCTGGCCGTCATCACGCACGAACTGGTAGTGGCCGACGGTGGGCGCCAGCATGCGGCGGCCGACCAGCTTGATGGGGAATTGGACAGGCACGACTTTTCGGGACAGTGTGTAGCCGGGGCAAGCCCTCGGGGTCTTCTATAATAGCCCCTCCCCGCCCCTCTCCAGCGCCAGCCCATGGGCGCGAAGGCTTCGAGCTTGGCTTCCCTGAACGATACGGCGCCCGCCCTGCGCGTGCGCGACCTGCGCAAGACCTATGACAACGGCACCCAGGCCCTGAAAGGGGTTTCCCTGGAGGTCGCCCCGGGCGATTTCTTCGCCCTGCTCGGCCCCAACGGCGCCGGCAAGTCCACCCTGATCGGCATCATCAGCTCCCTGGTCAACCTCAGCGAGGGCCAGGTGGAAGTGTTCGGCAGCGACCTGGTGCGCAACCGCAGCGCCACCATGCGCCTGATCGGCCTGGTGCCGCAGGAAATCAACTTCAACCTGTTCGAGAAGCCCTTCGACATCCTGGTCAACTACGCCGGTTTCTACGGCGTGGCCCGCGAGGAAGCGGAGCAGCGCGCCGAAGAGGAACTCAAGCGTGCGCACCTGTGGGAAAAGGCGCAGGTGATGAGCCGCACCCTGTCGGGTGGCATGAAGCGCCGCCTGATGATCGCCCGCGCGATGATGACCCGCCCGCGCCTGCTGATCCTCGACGAGCCGACCGCCGGCGTGGACATCGAGATCCGCCGCGACATGTGGCGGGTGCTGAAGGAGATCAATGCCGCCGGCACCACGATCATCCTCACCACCCACTACCTGGAAGAAGCCGAGTACCTGTGCCGCCACCTGGCCATCATCAACCATGGCCAGATCGTCGAGCAGGGGCCGATGCGCACCCTGCTGGCCAAGCTGGACGTGGAAGGCTTCCTGCTGGACATCGACGGTGAACTGCCCGCGCAGCTGCCGGTGATCGAAGGCGCCACCCTCACTGCGCCGGACGCGCACACCCTGGACATCGACATGCCGCGCGCGATGGACCTCAACCGCGTGTTCGCCACGCTGAACGAGGCTGGCATCCGCGTGCGTTCGATGCGTACCAAGAGCAACCGCCTGGAGGAACTGTTCGTGCGCCTCACCGGCAACCAGGAGAAAACCGCATGAGCGGCACCCCTAACACGCCCGCGGCACCGATCACCGACGGCCAGCGCAACCGCATCGCCCTGATGACCATCGTGCGCCGCGAAGTGGCGCGCATCCTGCGCATCTGGGGCCAGACCCTGGTGCCGCCGGCGATCACCATGACCCTGTACTTCCTCATCTTCGGCGGCCTGATCGGCTCGCGCGTGGGTGACATGGGCGGCTACAGCTACATGCAGTTCATCGTGCCGGGCCTGGTGATGATGAGCGTGATCCAGAACAGCTACGGCAACATCAGCTCCTCGTTCTTCGGCGCCAAGTTCGGCCGCCACGTGGAAGAGCTGCTGGTCAGCCCGATGCCGAACTGGGTGATCCTGTGGGGCTACGTGGCCGGTGCGGTGCTGCGCGGCCTGATGGTGGGCGTGATCGTGCTGATCATCGCCATGTTCTTCACCCCGGTGCGCATCCCGCACCCGCTGGTGACGCTGACCACGGTGATCCTGGGCGCGACGATCTTCTCGCTGGCCGGCTTCATCAATGCGGTGTACGCCAAGAAGTTCGATGACGTGGCGATCGTGCCGACCTTCATCCTGACCCCGCTGACCTACCTGGGCGGCGTGTTCTATTCGGTGAAGCTGCTGCCGACCTGGGCCGAGGCGGCCACCCACGCCAACCCGATCTTCTACATGGTCAATGCGTTCCGCTATGGCCTGCTGGGCAGCAGCGACGTGCCGGTGTGGGTTGCCTATGCGCTGATGCTCGGCTTCGTGGTGGTGCTGACGGCGCTGGCGCTGTGGCTGCTGCGGCGTGGCGTGGGCATGCGCAGCTGAGGGTTGCCTGCAGGGCCTGCGGCCCTGCACCCGCTGCAAGCCAGAGCAACGTCAACGTCAAAAGCTGGGTGTCCGTGGGTTGGCGAGGTGGGTCCGGTTGAGGGGGACGCCGTAAACCCATCCTTGGGGGCTTGGTCGCGCCATCCATGGCGCTCACACCCCCTCAACCGGACCCACCCCGCCTTCGACGGTTGGCCGGTGGCCAGTAGATCCACGCCATGCGTGGATGAGGCGTAAACCTGTAGAGCCGGGCCAATGCCCGGCTCTTTTTCTGCCTGCGATCTCCGGCACAATCGGGGGTCGAACACTCCCCCAGAAAACGGTGAACGTGCAATGCGCATCCTGATTCTCGGCGCCGGTGGTACCGGCGGTTACTTTGGCGGCCGCCTGGCCCAGGCCGGCGTGGACGTGACCTTCCTGGTCCGCCCCACCCGCGCCAGCCAGCTCGACCGTGACGGTCTGGTCATCCGCAGCCCCGTCGGCGATGCCAGCTTCCCGGTGCAGCACGTCACTGCCGACGCCCTGCCCGCGCTTGCGGCGCAGCAGCCGTTCGACCTAGTCATCCTCAGCTGCAAGGCCTACGACCTGGACAGCTCGATTGACGCGATCGCACCGGCGGTGGGCGCCCACACCAGCGTGCTGCCCATCCTCAACGGCCTGCACCACTACGGCGCACTGGATGCCCGCTTCGGCCGCGAGGCCGTTCTTGGCGGCCTGTGCTTCATCAGCGCCACCAAGGCGCCCGATGGCGCGGTGCTGCACCTGGGCAAGCCCGCCAAGCTGACCTTCGGCGAGCGCGACGGTGGTGCGATCTCAGACCGCGTGCGTGCCTTCGCTGCTGCCTGCGCGCAGGCCAACCTGGACCACCTGGCCAGCGCGCAGATCGGCCAGGAACAGTGGATCAAGTACACCTTCCTGACCGCGCTGGCCGCGGCCACCTGCCTGCTGCGCGCGGATATCGGCACGATCGTCGCCACCGATGACGGCGACGCCATCGTGCGCGGCCTGTACGACGAATGCCTGGCTGTGGCCGAAGCGGCCGGCGAACCGGTGCCGCAGGCCGCGCAGGACACCGCGCGCGGCACCCTCACCCAGGCCGGCTCCGCCCTGAAGGCCTCGATGCTGCGTGACCTGGAAGCCGGCCAGCAGGTGGAAGCGGCGCACATCGTCGGCGACATGCTGGCGCGCGCACGCACGGCCGACCAGGAGGGCCTGCTGCTGCAGGTCGCCTACAGCAGCCTGCAGGCCTACCAGGCGCAGCGCAGCGCGTGATGGCCGCCGTGGCGCCCGCGCCCCTGCCGTCACCGCTGCTGATCCTCGGCATGGGCTGGAGCGGCCGCGTGCTGGCCGCCCGGTTACAGGCGTATGGCGTGCAGGTCGCCGGCACGGTTCGCGACCCGGCCGCGGTGGCCGACGATGGGCTGCTGCGGCACCGCCTGCACGCCGATGCCGCGCCATCGCCTGCACTCCTGCAGGACATCGCACAGGCGCAGGCCGTGCTCTGCAGCGTGCCGCCCGATGCACAGGGCGACCCTGCGCTGCGCCAGCTGCTGCCCGCCCTGCGGGCAAGCCCGTCGCTGCGCTGGATCGGTTACCTGTCCTCGACCGCGGTCTATGCCGACCGCAGCGGTGGCTGGATCGACGAAAGCAGCGTGGCCGATGCCAGCGAAGCGGCGGGCGTGCAACGTCGCCTGGCCGAGGCGCAGTGGCAGGCACTGGCCGATGAACGCGGCATCGCCTCGGCGGTCTTCCGCCTGCCGGGGCTGTACGGCCCGGGCCGCAATGCCTTGCTGCAGCTGGCTGAAGGACGCGCCCGCCACGTGGTGCGCCCGGGGCTGGTATTCAACCGGCTGCACGTGGAGGATCTGGCGGCGGTGGTCATCGCGGCGATGCAGCGGCCCACGCGGGATGGACTGTATCTGCCCGCCGATGACGAACCGGCGCCACCGCAGGAGGTGCTGGCGTACGCCGCGAAGCTGGGCGGCTTCACGCTGCCACCGGCGCTGGCCTGGGATGACCCGGCAGTGAGTGCGACGCTGCGGCGGTTCTACCAGAGCAACAAGCGCATCGACAGTCGCGGCACGCGTGAGGCACTGGGGTGGACGCCGCAGTTTGCGACGTACCGGGAGGGGCTGGAGGCACTGGCCGGACATGGCCTGGCCGGACCGCGCGGCGTCTGATTCCACCCGCTTCGCTCGCCGGGCGTGGCCCGGCGCTACCGCGCGGCGTCTGGTCCGGTAGTGCCGGCCGCTGGCCGGCAATCCACCGTGCTGCCGGCCAGCGGCCGGCACTACCGGGTCAGGCCGCGTCGGGCAGGCGGAAGAACGTGTGCGTGGCGGCGGTGGCGGTGGCGGCGGTCCTTCGGCATCGGCTTCAGCGTGCGCGGCACGCGCGAGGCGCTGGGGGGACGCCGCACCGCGCGGCGCCTGATTCCAACCGCTTCGCTCGCCGGGCATGGCCCGGCGCTACCGCGCGGCGTCTGATCCGGTAGTGCCGGCCGCTGGCCGGCAATCCACCGTGCTGCCGGCCAGCGGCCGGCACTACCGGGTCAGGTCGCGTCGGGCAGGCGGAAAAACGTGCGCGTGGCGGCGGTGGCGTTGGCGGCGGTCACCGCCACGTCTTCGCCACGGTCGCGGGCCAGTTCCTCGACGATGTGCGAAAGGAACATCGGTTCGTTCCGGCGGTCCTTCGGCATCGGCTTCAGCGTGCGCGGCAGCAAATACGGCGCGTCGGTCTCGATCATCAGGCGGTTGGCCGGGATGTTCTTCACCAGCTCGCGCAGGTGCGCGCCACGGCGCTCGTCGCACAGCCAGCCGGTGATGCCGATGTACCAGTCCTGGTCGAGGTAGTCGAACAGTTCATCGCGCTCGCCGGTGAAGCAGTGCACCACCGCCGGGCCAAGGCGGCCGTCGAAGTTCTTCATCTGCGCCATGAAATCGGCATGTGCATCGCGCTGGTGCAGGAACAGCGGCTTGCCAGTGTCCGCAGCCAGCTGCAGCTGGCGCTCGAATGCACGGTGCTGGGACGGGCGCGGCGAGAAATCACGGAAGTAATCCAGGCCGCATTCGCCTACCGCCACCACTTCCGGGTGCGCGTGCAGCGCGCGCATCTCGGCATCGCATTCCTCGGTGTATTCCACCGCATGGTGCGGATGCACGCCGGCCGTGGCATACAGGAAACCGGGGTGCTGCTGGGCCAGCTGCAGGGCCAGCGGCGAGTGCTCGCGGCTGGCACCGGTGATGACCATCTGCACCACGCCAGCCTGCCGTGCGCGGTCCAGGACGGCATCGCGGTCGCGGTCGAAGGAGTCGTGGGTCAGGTTGGCGCCGATATCGATCAGATGCATGGTCATCGCGGGGGAAAAGTGCCCGCGCATTGTACCCGCGCCGGCCATGGCCCCTTATCCTTTGCACATGAACGCCCCGCTCTTCCCGATTTCCCAGCTGCTGCCGCAGATCCAGCAGCAGCTGGCCGCGCAGCCGCGCCTGGTGCTGGAAGCACCGCCCGGTGCCGGCAAGACCACCCAGGTGCCACTGGCCCTGCTCGATGCACCGTGGCTGCAGGACCGGAAGATCATCCTGCTGGAACCGCGCCGGGTGGCCGCGCGCAGTGCCGCGCTGTTCATGGCGCGGCAGCTGGGCGAGGACGTGGGCGGCACCGTTGGTTACCGCATCCGCTTCGAGAACAAGGTCTCGGCGCGCACGCGGATTGAAGTCGTCACCGAGGGCATCCTGACCCGCATGCTGCAGGACGACCCGATGCTGGAAACGGTCGGCGCGATCCTGTTCGATGAATTCCACGAGCGCCATCTCAGCGGCGACCTTGGCCTGGCCCTGGCGCTGGACGTGCAGGCGCAGCTGCGCGACGACCTGCGCCTGGTGGTGATGTCGGCCACGCTGGATGGCGAGCGGCTGGCGCGTTTCCTCGATGCGCCGCGCCTCAGCAGCGAAGGACGCAGTTACCCGGTGGCGATCAGCCACTTCCCGGCACGCCGCGATGAAGCGCTGGAGCTGCAGGTGCGCCGTGCCGTGCAGCAGGCCCAGGCCGAACATCCCGGCGACCTGCTGGTGTTCCTGCCCGGCCAGCGCGAGATCGCGCGGGTGCAGGCGGGCCTGCAGGAATCGCTCGATGGCGGTGTCGAAGTGCTGGCGCTGCACGGCGAGCTGCCGGTGGAACAGCAGGCACGCGTGCTGCAGGCCGCCAGCGATGGCCGCCGCCGCGTGGTGCTGGCCACCAACGTGGCCGAATCGTCGGTGACCCTGCCCGGCGTGCGCGTGGTGATCGACAGCGGCCAGGCGCGTGAGCCGCGCTACGACCCCAACAGTGGCTTCACCCGGCTGGACGTGGTGGCCATCGCGCAGGCGTCGGCCGACCAGCGCGCTGGACGCGCCGGTCGCGTGGCCGAGGGCGTGGCGTGGCGGCTGTGGCCGCAGTCGCAGCGGCTGGAGCCACAGCGCCGCGCCGAGATCGACCAGGTGGAACTGGCCGGGCTGGCGCTGGAACTGGCCGCATGGGGCAGCAGTGATCTGCGTTTCCTCGACCCGCCGCCCTCCGGCCCGATGGCTGCCGCACGCGAGCTGCTGCAGCGGCTGGGCGCGCTGTCGGACACCGGCGCAATCACCGCGCTGGGCCGTCGCGTGCTGGCGCTGGGCACCCACCCGCGCATGGCGGCGATGCTGCTGGCCGCACCCGATGCACGCGCGCAGGCGCTGGCCGCCGATCTGGCCGCGCTGCTGGAGGCACGCGATCCGCTGCGCCAGGGGGGTGATGCGCTGGCGACGCGGTGGCGTGCGCTGGCCGCCTTCCGCAATGGCCGCGCACCGTCCGATGCCAACCGCAGCGGCCTGGCCGCCATCGACGCAGCCGCCAAGCAGTGGCGGCGCCGACTGCGCTGCGACGCCACTCCGCCCACCAGCATCGAGGCGCATGAGCTGGGCGACCTGCTGGCCCACGCCTTCCCCGACCGCATCGCCTTCCAGCACCCCAGCGACCCGCTGCGCTACCTGCTGGCCAATGGCCGCAGCGCGCGCCTGCACGAACTGAGCGATCTGCGCGGCGAACCCTGGCTGGTGGCCAGCGAGCTGCGCTTCGAGGCACGCGACGCGCTGCTGCTGCGCGCTGCGCCGGTGGATGAGAATGGCCTGCGCAAGGCGTGGCCGGAGCGCTTCGTGACCGAAGACGCCGTGCGCTGGGACAGCGAACGCCGCGCCCTGGTGGCCCTGCGCGAAACCCGCTTTGATCGCATCGTGCTGGACAGCCGCTCGGCCGGCCGGGTCGATCCGCAGCAGGCCGCGCAGGCGTTGACCGATGCGGTGGCCGAGCTGGGCCTGTCCGCGCTGCCGTGGACGGAGGGCCTGCGCCAGTGGCAGGCCCGGGTGGAATCACTGCGCCGCTGGATGCCCGAGCTCGGCCTGCCCGACTGCAGCGATGATGCCCTGCTGGCCACGCGCGCGCGGTGGCTGCAGCCAGCGTTTGCCGGCAAGACGCGGCTGGATGCGCTGGACGAAGCCAGCTTCGGCGAAGCGCTGAAGTCACCGCTGGAGTGGTCGCAGCGGCAACTGGTGGAACGCCATGCGCCGACCCGCATCACCGTGCCCTCCGGGCTGGAGCGGCCGATCAGCTACGCGCTGGACAGCGAGAGCGGCGAACCGCTGCCGCCGGTGCTGGCGGTGAAGCTGCAGGAGCTGTTCGGCCTGGCCGACACCCCGCGCATCGCCGATGGCCGCGTGCCGCTCACCCTGCACCTGCTCTCGCCCGGCGGCCGCCCGCTGCAGGTCACCCAGGACCTGCGCAACTTCTGGGAAAACACCTATGCCGAGGTGAAGAAGGAGATGAAGGGCCGCTACCCGCGCCATCCCTGGCCGGACGACCCGTGGACGGCGACCGCCACGCACCGGGCCAAGCCGCGCGGAACGTGAGGGGTAGTGCCGGCCGCTGGCCGGCAGACGCCGTGTCCCCATGCACCAGGATTTGCCGGCCAGCGGCAAGCACTACCGGCTGCCCACCCTGCCTGATCCTGAATGGCTGGGGTAGAGTCACCTCATCGACTGCCCTGACTGACATACCGTTTACAGGCAGCAGGACACACTGGACTTCGACCCGAGGCAAAGGACCCCCCGCATGAGCAAGCTGACCGTAATCACCGACCGCGCCCTGGAGCGTGCCCTGGAACTGGCGCACACCGCCGGCGATGGCCTGAAGAGTGCGGGTGGCAGCCTGCGCCATCTCGGCCCGCAGGCCAGTGACTGGATCAAGACCGGCGCCGCCGTGGGTGCGGTGAAGACCGGCGGCAAGGTCGCCACCAAGTTCGTGCGCCGCAACCCGGCCGTGGCCGTGGCTGCTGCAGCCGTGGGCGTGGGCCTGCTGGGCTACGCGCTGTACCGCAAGCAGCAGAAGAAGAAGGCCGGCAACGGCCATGTGGTCAACGGCCAGGCGCAGCGCATCAACGCGCGTGACCGCCGCAACGACACCGTGGTGGACGAGCACAGCGACATCGGCAGCGACGCGTGATGTAGGCCTGGGTCGGATCCCTTCCGCAGGAAGGGCGCTGGCCGGGGACCAGAAGGGCCGGACGCCGCAAGGCCTCCGGCCTTTTTTGTTTCAGCCGATCTGCCGCCACTGCCCCGGCTGCAGGTCATCCAGGCGGTAGGGGCCCATCGCCACGCGCACCAGGCGCAGGGTGGGCAGGTTCGCCGCCGCGGTCATCCGCCGCACCTGGCGGTTGCGGCCTTCGCGGATCGTGATGGCCAGCCAGCTGTCGGGCACGGTCTTGCGGAAACGCACCGGCGGATCACGCAGCCACAGTTCCGGCGCCGGATCGAGGCGCTCGATCTTCGCCGGCAGGGTCGGCCCATCGTTCAGCACCACGCCATCGCGCAGCTGCTGCAACTGCTCATCGCTGGGCGTGCCTTCCACCTGCACCCAGTAGGTCTTGTCGGCCTTGTGCTTCGGGTCGGTCAGCTTGTGCGCCAGGGTGCCGTTGTCGGTCAGCAGCAGCAGGCCCTCGCTGTCATGGTCCAGCCGGCCCGCCGCGTACACGCGCGGCGGCAGGCCGAAACCGGCCAGGGTCGGCCGCGGCGGCACGCTGCGGTCGGTGAACTGGCAGAGCACGTTGAAGGGCTTGTTGAAGGCAATCAGCATTGCGGGCACGGCAGGCAGTGGATGCGGCATTGTCCCACGCCGCGCTGCGCGCCCGGAATTGCAGGGCCGAGCCCACGCTCGGCCGCCTTCCTCAGCCGAAGACCTTCCATTCCAGCAGGAACGAACCCAGCACCAGCGCGATACCGCATGCGGCGATGACATTGGCGCGGCGCCGCAGGCGTGCGAGCGGCGGGCTGGCCCGGCGCGCCCGTTCTTCCAGCAGCGCGCCGGCGAACACCACGGCAAACCCCACCGTCGCCATCAGATCGTAGGCATGGCCACCGTAAAACACGAAATCAAACAGCCGCGCCAGTACCAGCACCGCGACGAAGATGTAGAAGACCTTGTTCAACCGTCCACTCCCTTGGGGGCAGCGCCGGGCGTGGCCCGGCGCCATGCAGCCGGGCATGGGCCCGGCTCTACATTCAGGGCTTCACGAAACGCAGGGTCATGCGGTCGCTTTCGCCGATGGCCTGGTACTTCGCATCGTCGGCCTTGTCATGCTGGTTGGTCGGCGGCAGGGTCCACACGCCATTCGGATGATCCTTGGTATCACGCGGGTTGGCATTGACCTCGGTGCGCGCGTCCAGCTTGAAACCCGCGGCCTCGGCCATGGCGATGACCTGCTGCTGGCCGACATAGCCGGTGTCATCGTCGTCGGCGACGTCGGCCTTGGCGCGGTGTTCGACCACGCCCAGCACGCCGCCCGGCTTGAGCACGTTGAAGAACCCCTGGAACATGCCCTGGGCCTGGCCGGCCTTGCGCCAGTTGTGCACGTTGCGGAAGGTCAGCACCACATCGGCTGAATTGGCCGGGCCGAACACCGGCTTGGCCGGGTCGTAGCCCACCACGGCGGCCTTGTCGAACTGGGCCGGTGCACCGGCGAACTTCTTTTCCAGGCCATCGCGGCTGCGCTGCTGGTAATCACGGCCCCGGCCTTCGGGCACGGCAGACGGATCGACCACGGCAGCAATGTAGTGGCCCTTGTCACGCAGCAACGGCGCCAGGATTTCCGAATACCAGCCGTTGCCGGGCGTGATTTCGATGACGGTCTTTTCCGGCGAGACCTTGAAGAAGGCCAGCGACTGCGCCGGATGGCGGTAGTTGTCGCGCTTGACGTTGGCAGGGTCGCGGGTGGACGCTTTCACCGCCGCGTCGATGGCCGGCGTGACCTGGATCTTCGCCGGTGCCACCGTGGCCGGGGCAGCGAATGCGGGGACAGCAACAAGCAGGGCCGAGGCAAGCAGCAGGCGGCAACCACGCAGGGACGAAGCAGCGATCATCGGGGCGATTCCAGCGGAAGATGCGGCGAGACTAGCAGCCACCGCGCGCAAGGTGTTCACAAAACGTTAGCCACGCGCCCGCGACGGAACACTGTTTTGTGTCCAGCGCCGCAGCGCGGTCACACATCGCGCTCTATGCTGCAGGACTACCCCCAAGGAGTCCGTGCCCATGACGGCAACCCGCGAACTGGGCCGTTCCGGCCTGCATGTACGTCCGCTCGCCTTCGGTGGCAACGTGTTTGGCTGGAGCGCCGATGAGAAGGCCAGCTTCGCCCTGCTCG
The DNA here is from genome assembly GCF_058787375.1 of Stenotrophomonas sp. FW305-3-2-15-E-LB1. Taxonomy (NCBI): domain Bacteria; kingdom Pseudomonadati; phylum Pseudomonadota; class Gammaproteobacteria; order Lysobacterales; family Lysobacteraceae; genus Stenotrophomonas; species Stenotrophomonas sp. FW305-3-2-15-E-LB1. Next base: position 138,225 of record NZ_JBYSZR010000003.1, on the reverse strand, counting down.
ATGCCTTCGTCGATGCCGGCTTCAACCTGGTCGACACCGCCGATGTCTATTCGGCCTGGGTGCCGGGCAACCAGGGTGGCGAATCGGAAACGCTGATCGGCAAGTGGTTCGCCCGCAGCGGCAAGCGTGACAAGGTCGTGCTCGCCACCAAGGTGGCCAAGTGGGCCGAGCGCCCCGGGCTGACGCCGGACAACATCAATGCTGCGGTGGAAGATTCGCTGCGCCGCCTGCAGACCGACGTCATCGATCTGTACCAGGCCCACGAGGACGATGAATCGACGCCGCTGGAAGCAACGCTGGCCGCGTTCGGGCGCCTGATCGAAGCGGGCAAGGTGCGCGCCATCGGTGCGTCCAACTACAGCGCCACGCGCCTGGCCGATGCGCTGAAGGTGTCCACCGATTACAAGCTGCCGCGCTATGAAACGCTGCAGCCGGAGTACAACCTGTACGACCGCGCCGGTTACGAGAAGGAGCTGGAACCGCTGGTGCAGCGCGAGCAGATCGGTGTGATCGGTTACTACGCACTGGCCAGCGGTTTCCTCAGTGGCAAATACCGCACCGCGGACGATGCCGCCAAGAGCCCGGCGCGCGGCGAGATGGTGGTCAAGCGCTATCTGAATCCGCGCGGCCTGCGCATCCTGCAGGCGCTGGATGACGTGGCCAGCAAGCACAGCGCCAGTGCCGCACAGATTGCACTGGCGTGGCAGATCGCACGGCCGTCGATCACCGCACCGATCGTCAGCGCCACCAGCGTCGAGCAGCTGCATGACCTGCTCGCGGCCGCCAACGTGGGCCTGAGCGTGCAGGACATCGCACAGCTGGATGCCGCCAGCGTTGAAGGCTGAGGCACGGCAAACCTGCAGACACCCCAGCGTGAATGGGTTGCGCACGCCATGAACGTCGTTTATCGTGCGCGCCACGTTTCAACCCGCAACGGAAGACCTTCCTTGAACACACCCGTCGTCGCCATCGCCAACCTGCTGCCATGCCTGCGCATGGACGTGGCGAAGCGTGCGCCGGGCGAGGAAAGCCTGCTGACAACGGCCTGATGCCCGCCCTGCGGAGATCGGCCACCCCGATCTCCGAGGACTGACGACGCCCTCGGACTGCACGTCCGGGGGCGTTTTCATCTGCGTCGATACAAGGACCCGCGATGCCAGCTCTGCACTCCGCGCGGCACGCCGCCGCACACTGATCCGGACACGCCTGCCGTGCCATGGCACGCGCCTGGCTCAGGCGGACCGATCTGCACACTTCAGCAGCGCCCTACCCCACGACGTGTCGTCGAGGGCGGGTGCCTGCACCTTCACTTCCGCAGCATCCGCGCTGCAACCACGGGCAGACGCCCACGGCCGTGCCGTGGTGCCGGCCCGTGCAGGACATTCACTACGAGATGGACATTCAACACAACTATCAATGGCTGCATGCCGAAGGCAGTACGCCGATCAAGGGCTGGGTGGACGGCGTTCCGCTGGAGGCCGAAGCCCACGCGCAGCTGCGCAACATCGCGGCGATCCCGTTCGTCGGGCCCTGGGTGGCGGTCATGCCCGACGTGCACCTGGGCAAGGGCGCGACCGTCGGCTCGGTGATCCCCACGCGGGGCGCGATCATTCCCGCGGCCGTGGGCGTGGACATCGGCTGTGGCATGGCCGCGGTGCGAACCACGCTGCGTGCCAACGACCTGCCTGATGACCTGCGCCAGCTGCGCAGCGGCATCGAGCGCAGCGTGCCGGTGGGCAACGGCCGCAGCGGCGAGCACCAGCGGCTGCCCGACAGCATCGGCACGCGGCTGGTGCAGTCCGGCCTGGCCGCGGGACTGGAGCAGATCAAGGAAAAGCACCGGCGGATCCGCACCGACAAGCTGGACTGCCAGCTGGGCACGCTGGGCGGCGGCAACCACTTCATCGAACTGTGCCTGGACGAGACCGATGCGGTGTGGGTGATGCTGCACAGCGGTTCGCGCGGCACCGGCAACCTGATCGGGACCTACTTCATCGAACAGGCGCGGCGCGAACTGGAACGCCGCGTGCTCGGCTTCCATCTGCCGGACAAGGACCTGGCGTTCTTCATGGAGGGCGAGCCGCTGTTTGATGATTACGTGCAGGCGGTGTCATGGGCGCAGGACTACGCACGGCAGAACCGCGAGGCGATGATGGCGCGGGTGCTGGCCGAGATGCGCCAGCGCCTGCCGAAGTTCAAGCTGGCCGCGATGGCGGTGAACTGCCACCACAACTACGTGCAGAAGGAAACGCATGCAGGGCAGGAACTGCTGGTGACGCGCAAGGGTGCGGTCAGCGCGCGCGAAGGCGAGCTGGGCATCATTCCCGGCAGCATGGGCACGCGCAGCTACATCGTGCGCGGCAAGGGCAGCACCGACAGCTTCCATAGCTGCAGCCACGGCGCCGGCCGGGTGATGAGCCGTGGCGCGGCGCGGCAGCAGATCACCCTGGCGCAGCACCGCGAGGCCACCGCGCACGTGGAATGCCGCAAGGACAGCGGCGTGCTGGATGAATCACCGGCGGCGTACAAGTCGATCGATGATGTGATGGCCGCGCAGCGCGACCTGGTGGAGGTGGTGCACACGCTCCGCCAGGTGCTGTGCGTGAAGGGGTGATGGTTGCATCCACGCATGGCGTGGATCTGCTGGGACAGCGCGCCGTTCAGCGCGGCACGCTGTCCTCGGCCACCAGCGCGTGGTGCACGCCGATGCCTGCACGCACGCCTTCAGCCATTGCCAGGGTGATGTTGCCGACCGTGGTCGCATCACCGGCGGCATGCACGTTCGGCACCGAGGTCTGCTTCATCATGTCGACCTCCACCAGCACGCCCATCGGGCTTTCCACCAGGGTGCAGCCGAGCTGCTGCACCAGCGGCGTGGCCATCTGCTGCATCGCCGGCACGAACAGGGCGCGCTGGGCGATGCGGCGGCCATCGGCCAGTTCCACTTCCAGCCAGGTGGGCTGCTCGCCCTGCACGCCCACCACCGGGAGGGTTTCAACCTGCACGCCGCGCTGCTGCATGGCGGCCTGCTCTTCATCGCTGATGGGCAGGCCCTGGCTGAAGAAGGTGACATTGCCCCACTCGGCGAACAGCGGCGCCTTGGCCGCCGACATCGGGTGACCGCCAAGCAGGCCGATGGCACCGCCCCCGACTTCATAGCCATGGCAGTACGGGCAATGCAGCACGGTGCTGCCCCAGCGATCGGCCAGGCCCGGCAGATCGGGCAACTGGTCAGCAATGCCGGTGGCCAGCAGCAGCTTGCGGGCGGCCAGCACCTGGCCATCGGCAGTGCGCACGTCCACGCCCTCGGCGTTGGCCTGCGCGTGCACCACCTCGCCCTGCAGCCAGCGCACGGTGGGGTAGTCGAGCAACTGCTGGCGCGCGTTCTTCAGCAGCTCGGCGCCGCTGATGCCGTCCTGCCCCAGCACGCCGTGCGAGTGGCTGGCGGCGCGATTGCGCGGCAGGCCGCTGTCGATGATCGTGACCGGGCGGCGCGCACGGGCCAGGATCAGGCCGGCGGCGATGCCGGCATAGCTGCCGCCGACGATGAGGACATCAGGATTCATGGTGACCTTCCAGGGAACGGTGATGGGCAAGATGGCGGGCGAAATCGGCGCCCAGCTGGTCCAGGGTGCTGGCCTGCAGGCGCGCTTCGAGCAGGCGCTGGGCCTCGCGCGCGCCGTCCTGCAGGGCCTGGTTGACCAGCTGCTGGATGGGGCAGCCACCGCCGTTGTCGCGGTTGCCGACCTGCACCAGTGGCGGCGCGCCGACGGCCAGGTAGATGTCATGCAGGCTGATCTGCGCCGCCTCGCGCGCCAGCTGGCTGCCACCGCCATGGCCGCGCGTGCTGCGCACCAGGCCGGCCTTGTGCATCTGTGCCAGCAGGCGGCGGATGACCACCGGATGGGTGGGGAGGCAGGCAGCCAGTTGTTCGGACGTGCGCGGGCCTTCCTGGCCGACCAGATGGGCCATCACGTGCAGCGCGTCGGAGAGCGGGTTGGCGGATTTCATGTAACTACGATAGTTACATTTAAACCCGCTGTCGAGGGTCCGCTTTCGTTCCATATGGACACATCTGTCCTATGAAACATTTTCTTCACCTCTCTAAACGCAACGGTAATGTGATCGGCTTCGCACTTCAGAGGGCTCAAGCGCGGTCGATACCGCATCGCCTCCCTTCCGTGAGTCCGCCCCATGAACGCCTCCTCCCGTGCGCCGCGGCTGCAGTCGAAGCTGCTTGGTGCTGTATCCGTCGGCCTGGCCATCGTCCTGCTGTGCGCCCTCGCGGGCCTGGCATCGGCGTGGCTGAAGCTGTCCACCGAAGTGCCCGCGGAGGTCGCCCACAGCCGCGCTGCCGAGCACCTGCAGCGTGAGTTCCGCGGCCAGGTGCAGGAATGGAAGAACGTGCTGCTGCGCGGCCACGACGAAGCGCTGCGCCAGCGCCACCTGCAGGCCTTCGATGACGAGGGCAAGCGTGTGGAGGCACTGGCCAGCGGCCTGGCCACCAGCCCCGATGCGCGCACCCGCGACATGGCGAAGGCCTTCAGCGCCCTGCACGCGCAGCTGCAGAAGGACTACCACGCCGCCCTGCAGGCCTTTGCCGAAGCCGGCTACGACCCTGCCGCCGGTGACAGGCTGGTACGCGGCAAGGATCGTCCGGTGGCGGCGGCGCTGGATGCGCTGGGCACGCACGCCTCGCAGGTGGCCGAAGCCGCGGTGGCCGCGCGTTCGCAGCAGGCACGGCGCACGCTGGTGGTGTGCGCGGTGCTGACCATCACCGCAGCGGTGCTGTTGCTGGCCGGCCTGGGCTGGTGGCTGCGGCGTGCCGTGGTGCAACCGGTGCTGGCGGTGGAAGCCGCCGCACGCGCGGTGGCCGCCGGTGACCTGGACCATGTGGTGCGGGTGCACAGCCGCGATGAGATCGGCCGCCTGGCGCAGGCCATGCAGGCCGTACAGGGCACCCTGCGCGACGTGCTTGCCGCACAGGCGGCGATGGCGCAGGCACACGACGCCGGCACCATCAGCCACCGCATGCAGGCCGCCGCGTTCCCCGGCGCGTACGGACGCATGGTGGCCGACACCAACGCGCTGGTCGACGCACACATCCAGGTGAAGATGCGCGCGATCGCGGTCATGGGCCGCTATGCGGTGGGCGACCTCAGCCAGGACATGGAACGCCTGCCGGGCGAGAAGGCGGTGATCACCGAGGCGCTGGATGTGGTCAAGCGCAATCTCGGCGCGATCAACGGCGAGATCCGCCGCCTGGCCGGTGCTGCGGCGGCCGGCGATTTCAGCCAGCGCGGCGACACCGCACGTTTCGAGCATGACTTCCGCGCGATGGTCGAAGGCCTGAACCAGCTGATGCAGGGCACCGAACAGAACCTGGGCGAGGTATCGGCGATGCTGCGGGCGATTGCCGATGGCCGCCTGGGCGCGCGCATGCACGGCGATTTCCAGGGCGTGTTCGCGCGCATCGCCAGCGATGCCAACACCACCGCGGCACAGCTGGCGACCATTGTTACCGACATCAAGCACACCTCGGGCAACATCCATTCGGCTGCCGCCGAGATTGCTGCTGGCAACAACGATCTGTCGCGCCGCACCGAACAGCAGGCGGCCAACCTGGAAGAGACCGCCGCTTCGATGGAGGAACTGACCTCCACCGTGCGCCAGAATGCCGAGCATGCGCGCCAGGCCAACCAGCTGGCGATCGGCGCGCATGGCGTGGCCTCGCAGGGCGGCGAAGTGGTCGGCCAGGTGGTGGCGACCATGGGCGCGATCGAGACCTCCTCGCGGCAGATCGCGGCAATCATCAGCGTCATCGATGGCATCGCGTTCCAGACCAACATCCTGGCGTTGAACGCAGCCGTGGAAGCGGCGCGTGCCGGCGAACAGGGCCGTGGCTTCGCGGTGGTGGCCAGCGAGGTGCGCACCCTGGCGCAGCGTTCGGCGGCGGCTGCCAAGGAGATCAAGACCCTGATCGAAGCCTCGGTGGAACAGGTCGGCCACGGCGCCCAGCGCGTGCGCCAGGCGGGAGACACGATGGCCGAGATCGTGGCGTCGGTGCAGCGCGTGACCGACATCATGGCCGAGATTTCCGCGGCGTCACAGGAACAGAGCGCGGGCATCGAGCAGGTCAGCCAGACCGTCATCCAGATGGATGGCACCACCCAGCAGAACGCGGCGCTGGTGGAAGAAGCCAGTGCAGCCGCGCGCAGCCTGGAGCAGCAGGCGGACCGCTTGATTGAAGCGGTGGATGTGTTTGATCTGTCGAGTGCGGCGACGACGCAGGGCGGCTTCGCGCGCGCGGCATGACGGTGTTGAATGGGTAGCGCCCGACCGTTGGTCGGGCGACGGCAGGATCAGTGCGGACCAACGGTCCGCACCCACCAAGAGGGCCGGTCCACACCCATCAGCCACACCGGTAGCGCCCGACCGTTGGTCGGGCGACGGCAGGATCAGCGCAGGTAATCACCCTGCGCCATCACTTCGCCCAGGTGATCCAGGAACGAACTGATGCGCGCCGACACCGCGGTGTTGCGGTAATACACCGCGTGGATCGGCTGGTAGACATCCAGCGTCTGCGCGGCCAGCACCGGCACCAGCGTGCCGGCGGCGCGATCGCGGTCGGTCACGAAGTCTGACAGGCAGGTGATGCCTACGCCTTCCACCGCCAGCCGGCGCAGGGTTTCGCCGCTGGATACGGCGCTATCCGGACGCACCAGCAGCTGCCCGTCGGCATCGCCCGGCAGCGGCCAGCGGTTCAATGATTCCGGCTCGTTGAAACCGAGCAGCGTGTGCTGGCCCAGTGCGGCCACGCTGGACGGTTCGCCGTGCGCGGCCAGATAGGCCGGGCTGGCCACCAGCTGCAGCCGGCAGCGTCCCAGCGCGCGCGCATGCAGGGTCGAATCGGCCAGCGGGCCGATGCGGATGGCCAGGTCGGTGCGCCGTTCCAGCAGATCGATGTAGCGCTCGGAGCTGTTCAGTTCCAGCTGCACCTCCGGGTAGCGCGCGCGATAGCTGGCCACCAGCGGCGCGATCACGTGCAGCACGAAGGGCATGGCCGCATCCACGCGCAGCCGTCCGGCCGGGCGCTCGCGGCGGGCGGCCATCTGTTCTTCGGCCGACTCCACCGCATCGATGATCGCCCGCGCGTGGCGCAGGTAGGCCTCGCCCTCGGCGGTCAGGTGCAGGCGGCGCGTGGTGCGGGTCAGCAGGGTGGTGCCCAGCTTTTCCTCCAGCCGGCCCAGCGCGCGGCTGACGCCGGAGGGGGTCTGTCCCAGCTGTTCGGCGGCGGCGCTGATCGAGCCGCTGTCGATGACGGCCAGGAAGGCCTGCATTTCGTCGAGGGTGGTCTTCATGCCGTCATTATTGACCACCAGGCAAGAGTGATTGGCGTGAAGACTGGTTTTTCGGCAAAGGTGCGCCGCGCACACTGCGCGCCTTCCTTCCCTTCGGAGCCTGCCATGACCCGTGGCATTCCCCTCGCCCTGCTGGCGCTGACCCTCGGCGCGTTCGCCATCGGCACCACCGAGTTCGTCATCGTCGGCCTGATCCCCACCATTGCCGCCGACCTCCACGTCAGCCTGCCCTCGGCCGGCCTGCTGGTCTCGCTGTACGCGCTGGGCGTGGCCATCGGCGCGCCGGTGCTGACTGCGCTGACCGGCCGCGTGCCGCGCAAGCAGCTGCTGGTGGCGCTGATGCTGATGTTCACCCTGGGCAACGTCATCGCCTGGATGGCGCCGGGCTACACCTCGCTGATCGTCGCCCGCATCCTCACCGGCCTGGCCCACGGCGTGTTCTTCTCCATCGGCTCGATCATCGCCACCGCAGTGGTGCCGAAGGAAAAGGCCGCCAGCGCGATCGCCATCATGTTCACCGGCCTGACCGTGGCGCTGGTGACCGGCGTGCCGCTGGGCACCTTCATTGGCCAGCACCTGGGCTGGCGCGCGACCTTCCTGGCCGTGGCGGGGCTGGGCGTAGTGGCCCTGCTGGGTGCGCTGCTGTTCGTGCCGCGCAACGTGCCGCAGAGCGCGCCGGCCAGCTTCCGCCAGCAGCTGGGCGTTCTGGCGCAGCCGCGCCTGCTGCTGGTCTATGCGATGACCGCGCTGGGCTATGGCGGTACGTTCCTGGCCTTCACCTACCTGGCGCCGATCCTGCAGGACGTCACCGGTTTCTCGGCCAACGCGGTCAGCCTGGTGCTGCTGGTGTACGGCGTGTCGGTGGCGATCGGCAACCTGTGGGGTGGCCGCCTGGCCGACCGCCTGGGCCCGGTGCCGGCGCTCAAGCGCATCTTCGCGCTGCTGGCCATCGTGCTGTTCGTGCTCACCTTCACCGCCTACAACACCTGGCTGATGCTGCTGACCGTGCTGGCCCTGGGCGCGGTGGCGTTCGGCAACGTGCCCGGCCTGCAGGTCTATGTGGTCAAGCAGGCGCAGCGCTATGCGCCGCAGGCCACCGACGTGGCCTCGGGCCTGAACATCGCCGCGTTCAACATCGGCATCGCCCTGGGTGCCTCGCTGGGTGGCCTGGTGGTGGAGCACATCGGCCTGATGCATACCCCGTGGCTGGGTGCGCTGGTGGTGGTGCTGGCCTATGCGCTGACCGTGCTCAGCGGCCGCCTGGACCGCCGCGATGGCGTTGACCACCGTGCCGATGGCATCGCCGTGGCGGCACATTGACCGGCCATGCAATGCACCGTTGCCGGCATGCATACGGTCCCTGCCCTACCCTTTCCGTTCACTCCTTTTCCCCCCGTTGGAGCTTTCCATGACTGTCCCCGCCTTTGGTCTTGGTACCTTCCGCCTCAAAGACCAGACCGTCATCGATTCGGTGCGCAACGCGCTGGACGTCGGTTACCGCGCCATCGACACCGCGCAGATCTACGGCAATGAAGCCGAGGTCGGCCAGGCCATCGCCGAATCCGGCGTGCCGCGCGACGAGATCTACCTGACCACCAAGGTGTGGATCACCGAGTTCAAGCGCGATGCGCTGCTGGCCAGCCTGCGTACCAGCCTGGAAAAGCTGCGCACCGACCACGTCGACCTGGCCCTGATCCACTGGCCCTCGCCGAATGACAAGGTGGACGTGCCGATGGAGGAATACCTGCCGGCGCTGGCCGAGGCCAAGGCGCAGGGCCTGACGCGCGAGATCGGCATCTCCAACTTCACCATCGCCCAGACCCGCAAGGCGATCGAGATCCTCGGCGCCGGCGCCATCGCCACCAACCAGATCGAGATCCACCCGTACCTGCAGAACCGCCTGCTGGTGCAGTTCCTGCAGGACAACGACATCCGCATCACCGCCTACATGAGCCTGGCCTACGGCGAAGTGCTGAAGGACCCGGTGATCCAGGCCATTGCTGGCCGCCACCAGGCCACCCCGGCCCAGGTTGCACTGGCCTGGGCGCTGCAGCAGGGCTTTGCAGTCATCCCGTCGTCGACCAAGCGCGACAACCTGGCCGGCAACCTGGAAGCAGCCGCGATCCGCCTGACCGACGAAGACATGGCGCAGATCGCCAAGCTCGACCGCGGCCAGCGCCTGGCCAACCCCGAAGGCATCGCCCCGGCCTGGGATTGATCGGACGCCGCCGGGCAGGGCCCGGCGCTACCGGATGCGCGTGGGTAGCGCCGGGTCACGCCCGGCGGATCCATCAGCCCTGCAACAACCAGCCGCGCATCGCCGCACTCACGTCGTCCGGCTTTTCCATCGGTGCCAGGTGCCCGCAGTCGGGCACCACCACCAGCTGCGAGTGCGGCACCAGCGCGTGCATTTCCTCGCTCACCGCCAACGGCGTGATGCGATCGTTGGCACCGCAGACGATCAGCAGCGGGTCGCGGTACGCGGCCAGCACGTCATGGCCGTCGCGCCGTTCCAGCCCGCTCTGGCGCAGGAACACTTCGGCCCCCAGCCGCGCGGTCATATCGCGCACGCGCTGCACCAGCACGTAGTCGTCCAGCCGCGACGCATCGATGTAGCTGCGCATCAGCGCATCACCGAAGCCATGGAACGTGCCGGGCAGGCGCACGCTGGCGCGCTGGCTGCGGCGCTGTTCGGCCCGCTCGGGCGAATCGGCATGGATCGAGGTATCGACCAGCGCCAGCTGCAGCACGCGCTCGGGCGCGATGCGCAGGATCTGCTGGGCGACGAAGCCCCCCAGCGAGAAACCCGCCAGGGCGAAGCGCTCGGGTGCCTGCGCCAGCACGTCCTCGGCCACCGCCTGCAGCGTCTCGCCACGGGTCTGGTCGCCCACGGTGCAATCGGCGATGTCGGCCAGGTCGGCCAGCTGCGCGCGCCACAGCTCGGCGTCGTTGAGCAGGCCGGGGAGCAGCAGCAGGGGGATGCGATCGGTCATGGGGGTATTGTCGCGCGGCGGGGTGGGCACGGCCATGCCGCAACGGGCCATTGGGCTGTAGAGTCGAGCACAGCCAGTCGAGCATGGCTTGACTCTACCGAAGACACCGACACGGACGCGACCATGGCAGACCCTTACAACAGTGGCATCCCCTCCCCTCCGGCCCTTCGTTTCGAGGATTCCCTGGTCACCACCGCCTTCGAGCTGCCGGGCTACCGCGTGGCCCGCAGCCTGGGCGTGGTGCGCGGCATCACCGTGCGTTCGCGCTCGATCGTCGGCAATTTTCTGGGCGGCATCCAGACACTCTTCGGCGGCAACATCACCATCTACACCGAACTGTGCGAGCAGGCCCGCGAGGAAACCTACCGCGACATGGTCAAGCACGCGCGGCAGCTGGGCGCCAACGCCATCATCGGCATGCGCTACGACGCCACCGACGTGATGACCGGGCTGACCGAGGTGCTGTGCTATGGCACGGCGGTGGTGGTGGAACCGTTGCGCTGACCGGCGTTCCGCCGGGCATGGCATGAAATGCAGCCGAGCGTGGGCTCGGCTCTACAGCGGGGGCGCAGCGACGTCGACCTGCTGCACCGGCAGGGTCACCATCATCACCGTCGGGTCGTCCGGATCCAGCCTGGTCTTGAAGCCCAGGCTCTGGCACATCGCCAGCATGGTGCTGTTCTCGCGCAGCACCTGGCCTTCCACCACGTCCAGCCCCAGCCACTTGGCATATTCGATCATGATCGCCATCAGGCGCCAGCCGATGCCATGGCCCTTCAGGTCCGAGCGGATCAGGATGCCGTACTCGCCGCGGTGGTAGTCGGCATCGGCATGCAGGCGTACCGCGCCCAGCATGTCACCGTTGCGCGGGTCGATGGCCACCAGCGCGATCGAGCGCGCGTAGTCGAGCTGGGTCAGGCGCGCGATGAACTCGTGGCTGAAGTGCTTCACTGACTGGAAGAAACGCAGGCGCAGGTCCTCGTCGCTGACACGGGCGAAAAACGCGCGGAACAGCGCATCGTCCTCCGGCCGCACCGGGCGCACGAAGGCACGGCCACCGTCGGACAGCTCGATGGTGCGCTCCCACTCCTTCGGGTACGGGAACACCGAGAAACGCGGATGGCCACGGCCCTTGTGCAGGATGCGCGAGGGCGCGATGGCCACGCGCGCATCGAGGGCGAGGATGCCCTTGGCGTCCACCAGCAGCGGGTTGATGTCCAGCGTGCGCACTTCGGGAATGTCGGCGGCCAGCTGCGCCAGCTTCACCAATGCCAGCGCCAGCGCGCGCTCGTCGGCGGCGGGCACATCGCCATAGGCCTTGAGGATGCGCGAGGCGCGGGTCTGGCCGATCAGTTCATGGGCCAGGCGCAGGTCCAGCGGCGGCAGTGCCAGTGCCTTGTCGTTGATCACTTCCACCGCGGTGCCACCGCGGCCGACCACGATGACCGGGCCGAACGTGGCGTCATCGGCGATGCCGACGATGATCTCGCGCGCCTTCGGGCTGACGATGGTCGGCTGCACCAGCAGGCCGTCGATGCGTGCTTCCGGGCGCAGCTGGCGCGCGCGTTCGAGGATGGCCGTGGCCGCAGCCTGCACCGCCGGCAGCGTCGCCAGGTTCAGGCGCACGCCGTCCACTTCGGATTTATGCGGAATGTCCGGCGAGAGGATCTTCAGCGCGACCGTGGCACCGCGCTCCAGCAGCGGCTGCGCCAGGTCCATCGCCTCGTGCGCATCGCGCGCATGCATCACCGGCGCGGAGGGAATGCCGTAGGCCTTGAGCAGATCGTGGGTGGCCAGCGGATCCAGCCATTGCTGGCCGTTGCTGAGCGCGGCCTCGACCAGCGCACGCGCACGCGCGGTGTCCACGCTGAAATCCTGCGGCAGGCTCGGCGGCGTTTCCATCAGCGCGTTCTGCGCTTCGCGGTAACGCACCAGGTGCTGGAAGCCGCGCACCGCTTCGGCTTCGGTGGGATAGGTCGGCACGCGCGCCGCGTTGAGCGTGGCCGTGGCCTGGTCATCGTTGCCCAGCCAGACGGCGAACACCGGCTTGTCGCGGTGGTGGCGCGGGCGCAGGCCGAGGGTACGGGTCAGCGCCTGCGCGGCATCGGCCGACGAAGTGAACGCGGTGGGCACGTTGACCACCATCACCGCATCGTTCTCGTTGTCGGCCAGCAGGGCTTCGATGGCGGCCGCGTAGCGATCGCCGTCGGCGTCGACCACGATGTCGACCGGATTGCTGCGCGACCAGCCCTGCGGCAGCACCTTGTCCAGCGTTTCCACCGTGCTGTCGGACAGCTGCGCCAGGGTGCCGCGCAGCGCGATCAGCTGGTCCACTGCCAGGCGGCCAACGCCACCGCCATTGCTGAGCACGGCCAGGCGGCGGCCGGGGAATGTCCCGAGGCGGCCCAGGGTTTCGGCGGCGGTGAACAACTCGTCCAGTGCGCTCACGCGCAGCAGGCCGGCGCGGTTGAAGGCCGCGCCGTAGACATCATCGGCGCGGGCCAGCGCCTGCACGTGGGTATCGGCGCTGCCCGGCTGCACGCGCTCGGCGCGGCCGGATTTCACCACCACCACGGGCTTGGCTCGGGCGGCGGCACGCGCGGCCGACATGAACTTGCGCGCGTCCTTGATGTGCTCGACGTAGAGCAGGATGGCGCGGGTGCGGTAGTCGGTGGCGAAGTAGTCGAGCAGGTCGCCAAAGTCGACGTCCATCGTGTCGCCCAGCGAGACGACGGCGGAAAAGCCGACCGAGCGGGCCACGCCCCACTCCACCAGCGCGGCGGCGATGGCCGAGGATTCGGAGATCAGGGCGAGGTCACCGGCCTGCGGGAAGTGCGCGGCGATGCTGGCGTTGAGCCGCGCATGCGGCGCGATGACGCCCAGGCAGTGCGGGCCGAGGATGCGCAGGCCGTGCTTGCGCGCCACCGTTTCCACCTGTTCGGACAGCGAGCCCGGGCCCTCGCCGAGGTGCGCGGTGAGGATGATGGCCGCCTGCACGCCGCGCTCGGCGGCGGTACGCACCACCTGCGGCACGATCGCCGCCGGCGCGGTGATGACCACCAGGTCGGGCACCCAATCAAGATCCTTCAGCCGCTTGACCGTGCGGATGCCATCGATCTCGGCGTGGCGCGGGTTGATCCACGCCACCTTGCCGGGAAAGCCGGTGCCGCGCAGGTTGCGCATCACCGCACGGCCGGCGGAGCGCTCGCGCGGGCTGCCGCCGATCACCGCGACCGACTGCGGACGGAACACGGACTGCAGGTGGTAGGTACTCATGCACCTACGGTACACGCACCGGCGCGCCGGGCGCATGATCCAGCGCAACATCGCAGCGTCACCCGGCGTGGATGACGCAGCGATCCAGTAGATCCACGCCATGCGTGGATGACGTCCCTGTTACAACAGGGTGCCGTGCAGGATCATCGCGGCGATGCTGAAATAGATCACCAGGCCGGTCACGTCCACCAGGGTGGCCACGAACGGGGCCGAGGCGCTGGCCGGGTCGAAGCCCAGGCGCTTGAGGATGAAGGGCAGCATCGAGCCGGACAGCGAACCGAAGGTGACGATGCCCACCAGCGCCGCACCGATGGTGATGGCCAGCAGGATCCAGTGCTCGCCGTAGTCGTGCAGGCCGCCCAGCTGCCAGATGACGATGCGCACGATGGCCAGGCAGCCCAGGATGGCGCCCAGCACCATGCCGGTGGGCACTTCGCGCAGCGCCACCTTCCACCAGTCGCCCAGGCGCAGCTCGCGCAGGGCCAGGCTGCGGATCAGCAGCGAGGTGGCCTGCGAACCTGAGTTGCCGCCCGAGCTCATGATGAGCGGGATGAACAGGGTCAGCACCACCGCGCGTGCCAGTTCGTCCTCGTAGTGCTGCATCGCGCTGGCGGTGAGCATTTCGCCGAGGAACAGCACGCTCAGCCAGCCGGCGCGCTTGCGCAGCATCTCGAAGAAGCCGATCTGCATGTAGGGCTTGTCCAGCGCTTCCATGCCGCCGAACTTGTGTGCGTCCTCGGTCGACTCCTCGATGAGCGCATCGAGCACGTCATCGACGGTGACGATGCCCAGCAAGTGCTGCTGCGCGTCCACCACCGGGATGGCCAGCAGATCGTGGCGGCGGATCAGCCGCGCCACTTCTTCCTGGTCCAGCAGGGCATCGACGGTGACCGGCGGGTTGACCTGGGCCACGTCGAGGATCGACTCCTCCGGCAGGCCGGTGATCAGCCGGCGCATGGTCACCACCTGCTGCAGCTGCTGGCTGGCCGGGTCGAGCACGTAGATGGCGTACACGGTCTCGCGGGTGCGCTCGACCTGGCGGATGTGCTGCAGGGTCTGGGCGACGGTCCAGGTGGCGGGCACGGCGACGAACTCGGTGGTCATCAACGCGCCGGCGGTGTTGGGCGGGTAGCTCAGCAGCGTCTGGATGGCCTGGCGGGCATCGCTGCCCAGCAGCGGGATCAGCCGAGCACGTTCTTCCTCGTCCAGCTCGTGGACGATGTCGGTGGCACGGTCGTCGGCCATCAGGCCCAGCAGTGCGGCGGCGCGGGCCGGCGGCAGTGCGGCCACCAGCTCGCCACTGCGGTGCAGTTCCGGCGCTTCGAGCATCTTCACCGCGCGCGGCAGCGACAGCGCAGCCAGCGTTTCGGCGGCGCGCTGCAGGTGGAGCGTGTTGAGGAACTCCACCGCATCGGCGGTGTTGTAGTTGGCCAGGGGTGCCGCCAGTGCGGCGGCATCGGCCACCGGGCGCAGCAATTGCTTCTGGTTCATGGGTTTGCCTTGTGGGGTGCGACCTCGCGCAACGCCAACGCAGGCAAACCGTCCCGATGTCAGGCGGTGGCCATCGCTGGCGTCGAACGAGGTCGACTTCTACTGTCGCTGGACATGGGTTGGGGACTCCGGATGGGTGTACTGGCGGACACGCCCCACAGGGGTGGGCCGACAGCGGCAGGCAGTCTGGACCTGCCGACACGCCGGGTCAACCCTGGCCGGGCCACTGGCCGCCGCGACGTTGCGACCCCGTTGTCGTTCGTGCACGGGCCGGCGCGCATAATGAAGGGGCGGCCTGCATGGCCGCAGTCCCCCAGCCGAACGAACGCAATCCGGGCCCCCGCGATGACCAGGTATTCCCATGCATAGCGGTGGTCTTGAACTGGCGCTGGTGCTGCTGCTGGCCGCGGTGATCGCGGTGCCGGTGTTCAAGAAGTTCGGCTTCGGTGCGGTGCTGGGTTACCTGGCCGCCGGCGTGGTGCTGGGCCCGGACGGGCTGGGTTTCGTGCAGGATGCCGACCGCATCCTCGGCGCCGCCGAGATCGGCGTGGTGATGCTGCTGTTCGTCATCGGCCTGGAGCTGTCGCCGGCGCGCCTGAAGGTGATGCGGCGCTCGGTGTTCGGTGCCGGTGCGGCGCAGGTGGCGCTGTCCGGCCTGCTGCTGGGTGGCCTGCTGCTGCTCGACCACTTCCAGTGGAAGAGCGCACTGGTGGTCGGCATCGCATTGGCCCTGTCCTCCACCGCGGTGGGCCTGCAGCTGCTGTCCGAACACAAGGCGATCAACAGCGACCATGGCCGGCTGGGCTTTGCCATCCTGCTGTTCCAGGACCTGATCGCCATCCCGTTGCTGGCCGCCATTCCGCTGCTGGGCGGGGCCAAGAACCAGACCCTGCGCTGGGAAGACGCGGCCGTGGCACTGGGTGCGCTGGCGGTGGTGATCCTGTGCGGGCGCCCGGTGCTGCGCAAGGTATTCGGCATCATCGCCCGCACCCGCAGCCCCGAGGTGTTCACCGCCACCGCGCTGCTGGTGGTGCTGGGCACCGCCTGGTTCATGCAGGAAGCCGGCCTCAGCCCCAGCCTGGGCGCGTTCCTGGCAGGCGTGCTGTTGTCCGACTCGGAATTCCGCCACGAATTGGAAGCGCAGATCGAGCCGTTCAAGGGCCTGCTGCTGGGCCTGTTCTTCATTGCCGTGGGCATGGGCATCGACCTGGACCGCATCACCGCCGAGCCATGGCTGATCGCCACCGGCGTGGCCGCGCTGCTGGTGGTGAAGTTCAGCCTGCTGTATGCCATCGGCCGCGTCGCCAGGCTCGGTTCGCGGCAGTCACTGCTGCTGGGCAGCGTGCTCTGGCTGGGTGGCGAGTTCGCCTTCGTGGTGTTCAACGAAGCCCAGCGTGCGCATCTGCTGGGCGATGCCAACCATGACCGGCTGGTGGCCATCGTCGGCCTGTCGATGGCGATCACGCCGCTGTTGATGCTGGCGCTGCTGAAGCTGCTGGGCCGGGAAAAGCCTGCGCCGCGCGACGCCGCGCCGGCCGACAAGGTCGCGCCGGACAACCAGCCCAAGGTGCTGATCGCCGGCATGGGCCGCTTCGGCCAGGTGATCGCGCGCCTGCTGACCGCGCAGAAGGTGCCCTTCGTGGCGCTGGAAGCGAACCCGGACACCGTGGCCGACCTGCGCCGCTTCGGCAACCAGCTGTACTACGGCGACCCAACGCGGCCGGAGATGCTGCGCGCGGCGGGGGGCGAGCACATCGATGTGTTCGTGATCACCGTGGACGACCCGGAAACCAACCTGCGCGCGGTGCGGATGGTGCGCCGCCTGTACCCGGATGCGAAGGTGCTGGCGCGTGCGCGCAACCGCCAGCACGCCTGGCGCCTGATGGACATGTCGGCCGAACCGTTCCGCGAGGTGTTCGGCACCAGCCTGGAAATGAGCGGGCGGGTGCTGACCGCGCTGGGCGTGGCGGCGGACGTGGCGCAGCGCCATGTGCAGCGGTTCCGCGAGCATGACGAGCAGCTGCTGCGTGACCAGTACCTGGTCTACGACGATGAGGCCGCGGTGATCCAGACCTCGCGCGATGCGCGCAATGACCTGATGCACCTGTTCGAGGCCGACGCGGAAAGCGACGAGAAATAGGCGTGCCGACCAACGGTCGGCACCCACCCGGAATCTCATGCCGACCAACGGTCGGCACCCACCCACAATCTCATGCCGACCAACGGTCGGCACCCACCCACAATCTCATGCCGACCAACGGTCGGCACCCACCCAGAATCTCATGCCGACCAACGGTCGGCACCCACCCAGAATCTCATGCCGACCAACGGTCGGCACCCACCCGGAATCTCATGCCGACCAACGGTCGACACCCACCCGGTCGATGGCGGACCCGGTAGTGCCGGCCGCTGGCCGGCAATCTCGAGATCCCGGAGGTTTCATGAAGCTGCCGGCCAGCGGCCGGCACTACCCTTTTACATGGATCAGCCGTTATCGCGCAGGAACCGGGCCATCGAGGACACGCCGGGCACGCGCGGTTCGAATTCGCCGGCCACGTCGATGAAGCCGCGCATCACTGCGATCTCGCGCGGGCTGCGGTTGAGGCTGTCGCGCACTTCCGGATCGGCACCGGCGCGCAGCAGGCGCTGTACCAGCAGCGGCAGGCCGTGCAGGGCGGCCAGATGCAGCGGGCCGAAGCCGCGCGGGTCACGCACGTCCAGGCTCACGTCCTCATCCAGCAGGCGCTCCACCGCAGCCATCACCACCTGTTCGTCGCAGGCGGTGCCAGGCTCGGCGCGTGCGCCCAGCAGCAGCAGCAGCGGGGTGACCGAACCGGCCGCGGCCTGGTCCGGCTCGGCGCCGGCCAGCAGCAGCGTATCCAGCAGGGCCAGCAGGCGCGAACGGTCGCGGGCGCTGAAGCCGTACAGCGCCGCGCAGTGCAGCGGGCCCAGCTGCTGGGCATCGCCGGCATGCACGTCGGCACCGGCGGTGAGCAGGCGCGCGACGATGTCCGGCAGGCCCAGCGCGGACGCCAGCATCAGCACGGTCACCCCGCCCGGCAGGCGGTGTTCCAGCTGTGCACCGGCATCGAGCAGGGCCGAGACGATATCCACCTGGCGCATGCTGACCGCCGCCGACAGCGGGGTCGCGCCACTGGCCGCGCCATGCTGCGGATCGGCGCCACGCGCCAGCAGCAGGTCGACCACCGCCAGGTGGCCACCGCCGGCGGCGCGCAGCAGCGCGGTGCAGCCCTGCGCATCGACGGCGTCGATGGCAAAGCCCAGATCGTTCAAGCGGCGCACGGCATCGACGTCACCAACCATGGCTGCAGCCGGCAGGTCGCTTTCGCGCAGGGTGCGGCGCGGCAGCGGCCACACCCGCCAATCCAGCCAGTCGGCGAGGTCGCGGCGGCCGATCGACAGCGCCACGCCCAGCGGCGTCTGGCCATCGGCAGCACGCGCTTCCGGCGAAGCGCCGTGCTGCACCAGCAACTTCAGTGCGCCTTCGCGGGCCAGCGCCGTCGCCAGGTGCAGGGCGGTCATGCCGTGGCTGTCGCGGGCTTCGCGGTCGACACCGGCATTGAGCAGGGCCTGCTGCAGGCGCAGCCAGCCCAGGCGCACCGCCAGCGACAGCGGCGGATCACCGGCCGGCGAAGCGGCGAACGGATCGGCACCGCGTTCGAGCAGTTCCAGCGCCAGCTGCTCCAGGCCGCGTGCGGCCTGGTCGTGCTGCGCGCAGGCAGCGAGGAAGCGGGCCAGGCCACCGCGGCCGGCCGGCGACAGGCCACGCTGCAGCATCACCTGCAGCGCCGGCACCGCGTCGATGCCACGCGACAGCAGGGCGAACATGGGGGTATCGGCACAGGCGTCGCGCACGTACGGGTCGGCGCCGTGGCCCAGCAGCCAGTCGACCGCGCGCGGCTCCAGTGCCAGCTCCGGGTCGAGCAGCAGCCCGCCCAGCTCTTCGGGCTGGCACAGCTTGGCCAGCGCGGCCATGCCTTCGGTATTGCCGAAGCCCAACGCTTCGCGCAGCAGGGTCAGCGGCGGGCGGTCGGGCAGCAGGCCGCTGGCACTGGCGGCTTCACCGCGTTCGGCCAGGCCATCACTGACCGCCGCCGGCAGCGGGTAGGACGGGTCCAGCAGGGCCACGATCGCCCAGCGGCCGGCCTCGGCGGCGTAGTCCACGGCGCGGCGGCCGAGCGGATCGCTGGCATCGGCGGCGATGCCCAGGTCGACCAGGCGCTTGACCAGCAGCGGCGAGACATCCTCGGCCATCGCGGCCAGCAGCACGGCATTGCGGCCTTCGCCATCGACAGCGACCAGGTCGGGCTTGTGCGGCAGCAGGTGTTCGATGGCGGCGGCGCGGCCAGCGCGGGCGGCTTCCAGCCACGGCGTGCGGCCCAGCGCATCGCGCGCTTCCAGGTTCGCCCCCGCCCCCAGCAGCACGCCGATGATCTCGACATGGCCGGCCAGGGCGGCTTCGTGCAGCGCGCTGCGGCGCTGGCGGTCGCGCGCGTCGGCGCGGGCCTTGTGCTTGAGCAGCAGCTGCACGCCGGCCGGATCGTCGTCCTCGGTGGCGGCGGCGGCCAGCAGCACCGGCGTGCCATCGCTGGGCTCGCTGCGCGCACCGCGCTCGAGCAGGAAGCGGGCCAGGCGCCAGTTGCCGACCTGGCAGGCCACGGCCAGCGGCGACCAGCCCTCGGTGTTGAGCGCATCCACTTCGGCGGCGGCATCGCGCAGCAGCGCGGCCACGCCCGGGTCGGAACTGCGCGCAGCGTGGTGCAGCGGGGTGTTGCCATCGCTGTCCACCGCGCGCGAATCGGCGCCGTTGGCCAGCAGGGTCATCACCGCTTCGGGGCGGCCATGCCAGCTGTCGCGGGTCGCGGCCAGCAGCGGGGTCATGCCACGGTGCGGGGCATTCACATCGACGCCGCGGCCGATCAGCTCGCGCAGCAGGCGCAGGTCGGGCAACACGGCAGCGAGCACGGCCAGGCTGCGCTGGTCGCGCCAGTGCGGGTCCGGCAATGCGTACGGATCGGCACCGGCCTGCAGCAGCTGCAGCGCGCGGTCGATGCGGCCGTGGCGGGCCGCCTCGTACAGCGCCGGGGTCAGTTCCTGCGGCGCCATCGCTTCCAGCGGCGTGCTTTCGGCGGCGGCATTGAACAGGGCCTCGGCATCGCCGCTCGGCAGGTCCTGGGCGCTGCTGCGCAGGCTGACCATCGGCGCCGGTGCCACCCGCTGCAGCAGCAGGTGCAGGGCCGGCGACAGCAGCAGCGTGGCCAGCGCGGCGGGCCAACCGGCGCCTTCCGGCAAGAGGCCCGGCCAGGCCGGCAGCACGATCAGCGCGGCCAGGGCGATCACGATCACCGCCACCAGCAGGCCGCGCCAGGCGGTCAGGTCACGCCCGGCCAGGGCCTGCCAATGCTGGGCCAGGCTGCCATCAAGGCGTTCGACATCGTTCCACAGCGGCCAGGTGCGCCAAGCGGCCAGCAGCCCGGCGCTGACCAGCACGCTCAGGCCGAGCACGGCCGCCAGGCTGCCGCTGTCGCGCAGTGCGGCCAACGGCCATGCCAGCAGCAGCGCCAGGCCGGCCGGGGCAGCAGCCCACAGCACCGCCAGCGCCGGCAGATCCTGCCGCGCAATCAGTTTTGGTGGCAGCAGCGAGCGGCTGCGCCGCCACCACGACACGCCCAGCGCGAACGCCGGCTGCGCCAGTGCGGCGAGCACGGCACCCGGCAGCCCGCCCACGACCGAGCCCAGCGCCAGCACGGCACCCAGGGCGAAGGCGATCGACAGTGCGCGCGGGCGCGACAGCTCAGTCATAGTGGCGCCGCATCATGCTGGTCACCGAGGGCGGCACCTGCAGGTAGAAGCCGCGTTCGGCCAGCTCGCTGCGGACCTTGTCCGGGTCGGCCTGGGCCAGCCGGCGCTGCGCATCCAGGGTCACTTCGAGGACGAACGAAAGCGCACCCAGCGAGGTGACCAGCGCCGCAGGCAGCGCGCTGAAGTCATCACGACGGGCGAGGTAGACGTAGGTGTCCGGCTTGAGTTGGCTTTTATAGACGTAGGCGTGCATGTCCGCGGGACGATAACCCGGGAAGAGCCATGATTGTGTCGGAAAGCCGACACCGGGGAAAGCCATCGCGCGACGATGACGGCGCGATCGACGGCGTTTCCCCGATGGGGTTCAGCAATGTGGCGATGGCGTTCAGGCTGGGCCCGCCATCGGCCGCGCTTACTTCACCTTGGCGTAGGTGCCCTTCAGCGCCACGCCCGCCAGGATCGCGCCGGCGTAGCATTCGTAGTTGTTCGGGCTCTTGAATTCGTTCTTCTTGTAGTAGCTGACGATGTCGACCACGGCATTGGCGCCGCGCGACTTGGCACCGTCCTGCAGCGCGCGCAGCGCCGACAGGGCCACCCAGCGGCAGGCTTCCTCGTCGCTCTTGTTGGCGGCGTTGGTCTTCTTGTTGGTCACGTCCTCGCCCAGGCGCTGCTGCACGCTGACCGACTGGCCAGCCAGGTAGAAGCGGACGCTGCCATCGATGCCGGCATCCTTGGCGGCCTGCGAGCTGACCAGCTCACGCAGGGACTGCTCGACGCGGGTTTCGCGGGCCGAGGCGGTGGTGGTCAGGGCCAGCAGTGCGGTGGCCGTGGCGATCATCAGGGTACGACGCATCGAAACTTCTCCTTGTTCGGGGTGCGGGTTTGGGGTGCGGTGTGGGGCGGTGGTTCATTCGCTCCAGCGGCGGAACACCAGCGAGGTGTTGATGCCGCCGAAGGCGAAGTTGTTGCTCATCACGTACTCGGCCTGCAGTTCGCGGCCCTGTCCGGTGATGAAATCGAGCTGGCCGCAACGCGGGTCGACCTCGCCCAGGTTGAGGGTCGGGGCGAACCAGCCGGCGCGCATCATCTCGATGCTCATCCAGGCTTCGAACGCGCCACAGGCGCCGAGCATGTGGCCGACGTAGCTTTTCAGCGAGCTGATCGGCATGCGGCTGCCGAAGACCTGGGCGGTGGCCTGGGTCTCGGCGATGTCACCGTGGTCGGTGGCGGTGCCGTGGGCGTTGACGTAGTCGATCTGCGACGGCTGCAGGCCGGCATCCTCCAGGGCCAGGCGCATGGCCTGGGCCATGGTGTCCGCGCTGGGCTGGGTGACGTGCTGGCCGTCGCTGTTGGTGCCGTAGCCGACGATCTCGGCGAGGATCGTCGCGCCGCGTGCCTGCGCGTGTTCCAGGTCTTCCAGGATCAGCGTGCAGGCGCCCTCGCCCAGCACCAGGCCATCGCGGCCGGCATCGAACGGGCGCGGCGTGGTCTGCGGTGCATCGTTGCGCGTGCTGGTGGCGAACAGGGTGTCGAACACCGCAGCGGCGGTGGCATCGAGCTGTTCGGCACCGCCGGCCACCATCACCGTCTGCTTGCCGCTGCGGATCGCTTCATAGCCGGCGCCCACGCCCTGGCTGCCCGAGGTGCAGGCGCTGGACGTGGTGTAGACGCGCCCGGACAGGCCGAAGAACACGCCGATGTTGACCGGCGCGGTGTGGCTCATCATCTTCAGGTAGGTGGTGGCGCTGATGCCATCGGTGGTGAATTCGTGCAGCATGCGGCCGAATTCACCGGTGGCTTCATGGCTGCCCGAAGACGAGCCATAGGCCACGCCGGCACGGCCGCTGCGCAGCACCGGGTGCTCGAACAGGCCGGCCTCGCGCAGCGCGACTTCGGTGGCGCGCACCGACATGATGGCGACCTTGCCCATCGAGCGGGTGGTCTTGCGGTTGTAGTTCGGCGGCAGGTCGTAGTCCTGCGCCGGCGCGGCCAGCTTGGTGTTCAGGCCGGCATAGACATCCCATTCGGGCATGCTGCGCACCGCATTGCGGCAGCTGCGCAGGTGCGCCTCGATGGTCGGCCAGTCATGGCCGAGCGGACTGATGGCGGCGGCACCGGTGACCACCACGCGACGATCGGCGGCCATCAGATCATGCCCCCGTTCACCGAGATCACCTGGCGGGTGATGTAGCCGGCCGGCTCGGACAGCAGGAAGGCGACGGTGGCGGCCACTTCCTCCGGGCGGCCGACACGGCCGGCGGGGATCAGCTTCAGCGCATGGTCGACCACTTCTTCGTTGAGCATGTCGGTCTCGATCAGGCCGGGGGCCACGCAGTTGACGGTGATCTGGCGGCTGGCCAGTTCCAGCGCCAGCGCCTTGGTGGCACCGATGATGCCGGCCTTGGCGGCACTGTAGTTGACCTGGCCGCGGTTGCCGGCCACGCCGGACACCGAGGACAGGGTGACGATGCGGCCCGGCTTGCGCCGCCGCACCATCGGCATGATGAGCGGGTGCAGCACGTTGTAGAAGCCATCCAGGTTGGTGTGGATGACCTGGTCCCAATCGTCCTCGGACAGCGCCGGGAAGGCGCCATCGCGGGCGATGCCGGCATTGCAGACCACGCCGTAGTGGGCACCATGCGCGTCCACGTCCGCGTCCAGCGCCGCACGCGCGGCTGCCCGGTCAGCGACGTCGAAGGCCAGCACGCGGGCCTGCTGGCCCAGTGCCTGGATCTCGGCCGCCACGGCCTGTGCTTCGTCCACGCGGCTGCGGCAATGCACCACCACGTCGAAGCCGTCGCGCGCGATGCGCAGCGCGATGGCCCGGCCGATGCCCCGGCTGGCGCCGGTCACCAGCACGCTTCGATTCCCTGTCATGCCTGTCCACTCTCCAGATATGCCATCGAGTCGGCCGGTTCGAACACCGACACGTTGGCGACCGCCCATTCTTCATCGCCTGCCAGGATCCGGCAGGCGAACATCCCCAGCCCATTGTCGCCCAACAGCTCGCAGCGCGCGTGTACGCGCAGCCGGCTGCCGCTGGGGAAGCTGCTGCGCGGGCTGGTATAGCGCCGGCTGCCGAGCAGGAAGCCCAGCTGCGGCGGGTTGCCGGCCACGCGCGCGCGGCAGCCGGCCCACGCCGCGATGGCCTGCGCCATGTACTCGATGCCGACCCAGGCCGGTACGCCGCCGTCCTCGATGAACAGCCCCGCAGCGGGCACCACCAGTTCCGCTTCGATGCTGTCCTGGTCCCAGCGCACGATGCGCTCGAGCAGGCACATGTCCTGGCGGTGCGGCACCACGTCTTCGATCGCGAACAGGGGCAGGCTCATGCGGCCAGCCCCTGCAGCGCGAGCACGGCATTGCTGCCGCCGAAAGCGAAGGAATTGCTCAGCACCCGCTGCGGTGCCCGCGCCAGGCGGGTGCCGGGGGCGACCAGCGGCAGCGGCGGCAGCGCCGGGTCCGCGCTGCCGTCCCACCAGTGCGGCGGCAGCCGGTGGCCCGGGTTTTCAGCCAGCAGGATCCAGCACACGGCGGCCTCGATGGCACCCGAGGCGCCGAGCGTATGGCCGGTCAGCGGCTTGGTCGAACTGGCCGGCACCGTGGTGCCCAGCACCTGGGCCACGGCCACGCTTTCCATCGCATCGTTGTGGCCGGTGGCGGTGCCGTGCAGGTTCACGTAATCCACGTCCTGCGCGTCCCAGCCGGCACGCTGCAGCGCCTGCTGCAGGGCGTCGATCGCACCCAGGCCCTTCGGGTCGGGCGCGGACATGTGGTGGGCGTCGGCCGATTCACCCCAGCCGGCCAGCTGCACCGGACCGGCATCACGGGTCAGCAGGAACAGGGCGGCACCTTCACCGATGTTGATGCCGCAGCGGTGCTGCGAGAACGGATTGCAGCGCAGCGCCGACACCGACTCCAGCGCGCTGAAACCGGCCACGGTGAAGCGGCACAGCGAATCGGCGCCGCCGGCGATGACCGCATCGACGATGCCGGCACGCAGCATGCGCGCGGCCGACATCAGCGCCTTGGCACTGGAGGAACAGGCGGTGGACAGGGTCCAGGCCGGGCCCAGCGCACCGCTGCGCTGGCGCACGAACTGCGCGGCCGTGCCCATTTCCTGCTGCGCGTAATCGAAACCCGGCGGCCACTCGCCCGTTTCGGCGCGGGTACGCAGGGCCTGCTCGGATTCACCGATGCCCGAGGTGCTGGTGCCCAGCACCACCGCCACGCGCGATGCGCCATAACGGGCGATGGCGGCCTGCACCGACGGCGCGATCTGCGCCAGGGCTGCGTCCAGCAGCGCGTTGTTGCGGCCACGCAGGGCCACCGGCAGGTCGTCCAGCGCGGGCAGCGGCGTGCGCACTTCGCCCAGCGCCAGGGTCTGGCCCGGCAGCAGGGTGTCGTTGTCGCTGAGCCCGCCCGGTGCATCGGCGAACAACGCCGACGCCACGGCCGCACGGCCCTCACCCAGCGCACAGACCACGCCCAGGTCGTTCAGGTAAATCGCTGCGGTCATTTATCCTGCCCAGCCATGTCGATCGATTCGATGCGCAGGGCATAGCCCTCGGCGCGGTTGTCCAGCTGCACGCTGCCATCGTCCAGGCGCTGCAGCTGCAGCCACACCTGGCCATCGCGCGAGAGGCTGCGCTGCTGGCCATCGTCGGCCACCTGCCAGCCCGCCGGCAGCGCCGCGGCAATCGCGGCGGTGGGCCACAGCGCGAACTGCAGGTCGTCCAGCACGCGCTCGGCACGCACCTGCGGCGGCAGCCACGGCGCACGCTGCTGGGTCAGCTGCTTGCCGTCCCACTGCAGGCGTACGCCGGTCTGGCCCATCGCCTGCACGGCCAGCTGCACCTGCTGCGCGTCCGCTTCCAGCAGCGCATCCAGGTCACGTTCGTGGCTGCCGAAGCGGAAATGCAGCTGCTGCTGCAGCGCCAGCGGCGCCGGCAGGCTGGCCGGCGGCAGGCGCAGCGGCGGCAGTTCAACCAGCGGGCGCGGCATGCGGCTGGCACAGGCGGCCAGCAGCAGGCACAGCAGCACCGCGCTGAAGCGGACGATCAGGCGCTGCACAGTTCCTCCAGCACGCGCATGCGGCGGCCGTTGGGGTCGGCTACGTAGGGGTTGTTGGTATCCCAGGCGTAGCCGGCCAGGATGGAGCTGATCATGTCACGCACTTCCGGCTGCTGGTCGGGGTGGTAGATGATCTTCTGGAAACCGCCTTCGTACCAGCTTTCGACGAAGCGGCGGAAGGTCTTCACGCCGGCGCGCAGCGGAATCGAGAACTCGTTTTCCCAATCGACGGTTTCACCGGCGTAGCGGCGCTTCAGGCATTCGCTGGCCAGCTGCGCGGACTTGAAGGCGATGGTCACGCCGGAGGAGAACACCGGGTCGAGGAATTCACCGGCATTGCCCAGCAGCGCATAGCCCGGGCCCCACAGCGAACTGACGTTGGCCGAGTAGCCGGTGATGCGGCGCACCGGCAGCACCGCCCATTCGGCGTTGGCCAGCAGGCCGGTCAGGTTCGGGTCCTCGCCGACGATGGCCTGCAGCTTCTGCAGGTCGTCGCCCTCGTAGCGTTCGAAGAACGACGGTTCGGCGACCACGCCCAGCGAGCAGCAGCCGTTGGAGAACGGGATGGTCCAGTACCAGACGTCGATGTGCTCGGGGTGGGTGGTGATGAGGATCTTGTTGCGGTCGAAATCCGC
The DNA here is from genome assembly GCF_058787375.1 of Stenotrophomonas sp. FW305-3-2-15-E-LB1. NCBI lineage: Bacteria > Pseudomonadati > Pseudomonadota > Gammaproteobacteria > Lysobacterales > Lysobacteraceae > Stenotrophomonas > Stenotrophomonas sp. FW305-3-2-15-E-LB1. Next base: position 111,573 of record NZ_JBYSZR010000003.1, on the reverse strand, counting down.
TTCGGCCGGAATGTTGTCGCGCACGTGGCAGAAGATCGCGCCGCGCACCGGGAAGTTGGACGGCGATTCCAGGTTCAGCAGGCGCGGCAGCAGGCGCGCGAAACCGGAGGCATCGAGGATGAAGTCGGCCTCGATGCGGTACTCGCTGCCATCGGGACGGCGCACGTTCACCGCCGGATGCTCGCCGGCTTCCACCGCCAGCACTTCGTCGCCGAAACGCAGGGTGGTGCCCATGCGCTCGGCACCGCGCGCCAGCACGTTGTCGAAGTCGGCGCGCTGCACCTGGTAGGTGGTGCCCCAGCCCGGCGAGAACTTCCTGCGGAAGTCGAACGCGGTACGCGCCTCGCCATGCACGAAGGCCGCGCCGTTCTTGTACTGGAAGCCCGCTTCCACCACGTCCTGCAGCAGGCCGGCGGCCTCGATGTACTCCATGCTCTGCGGCAGCAGGCTCTCGCCGATCGAGAAGCGCGGGAACTGCTGGCGCTCCAGCATCAGCACCTGGCGGCCCTGCTGGCGCAGCATGGCCGCGGCGACCGAACCGGCCGGGCCCGCGCCGATGATCAGGATTTCAGTACGTTCGACATCGGTCGGATCTGCAGGAACATCCACGGCAGTAGTCATCGGTGCGTCCTTGTTGCTCGATCAGGTGGAAAGGAAGGGTGTGCAGTGAAGCGTGGTCAGGCCGGCGGCAGGTCGTGCGGCGGCGGGCGGAACAGCGGCGAGATCAGCCAGACCAGGCCGATGCCGAACAGCAGGGTGAGGCCGAACGCACGCAGCGCCGGCGTCTGTGACAGGCCCAGCAGGCCGAACGACAGCCAGGTGCTGGCCGCACCCACGCAGACCGCCAGCCACGCGCTGGCATCGCCGCGGTGCTCGATCAGGAAGATGCCATAGTCGATGCCCATGCCCAGCAGCAGCATCAGCGCCAGCACGTTGAACAGCTGCAGCGGCTGGCCGAACAGGCCCAGCAGGCCCAGGGTGAGCGCACCGGCGATGAGGGTCGGGGCGAACACGCGCCAGGCCTGGCGGCGGTAGCGCAGCCACAACGCGCCGAACACCAGCGCGATGCCGACCAGCAGCAGCCCGCCCATCAGCTTGCGGTAATGGCCCAGCAACTTGGAGAAGTCGGCCGTGCGGTCGACCCAGCGCACGCCGGGCAGGCCCTCGGCCGCGTCCTGCAGGGTGGCCAGTGCATCGGCGCGCGACAGGTCATCGACCATCACCACGCTGACCATCTGCCCGCCCACCGCGCCCACCCACAGGTGGCGGAACGGCTGCGAGGCCGGCGAGGCCAGGAAGGCCTCGGCGGTCAGCGGCGAAGCGGCGAAGGCCGGCCGCGGCAGCGGCTCGCCCACGGCTTCGGACACCGCCGACAACACGCCCGGTTCCACCCTGGCGGTCAGCGCGGCATCGGCCTGCTGGCGCGCCGGCGATGGCAGCCAGTCACTGATCGCGCGGTAGCCACCGATGCGCTTGTCGCTGGCCAGTGCGCGCAGGCGTCCGGTCAGTGCTTCTTCGCGCTCCAGCAGCTGCGCCGCGTCGGCGCCCTGCACCAGGTAGAACTGTGCCGGGCTGGGCATGCCCAGCAGCTGGCTCAGGCGGATCTGCTCGGCCATCAGTGCCGGCGGCGAGGACTGCAGGCTGCGCAGGTCGTCGTTGCTCTGCAGGCGCGCGATGCCGATGGCCGACAGCGCGAGCGCGGCCACGATGAACACCGTGACCGGGCGCGTGCCATGCAGGCGCGGGAAGCGCTCCAGGGTGTTGCCCAGCCACTGCGAGAAACGGGTCTGGCGGATCTCGCCACCGTCCAGCCACGGGAACCAGAAGATCACCGTCAGGAAGGCGCCGGCCAGGCCGACCACCGAGAACAGCGCCATCTGCCGCAGGCCGGGGAACGGCGCCAGGCCCAGTGCCAGGTAGGCCAGCGCACTGGTCACCAGCGCCAGCCACAGGCCGGGCAACAGGTGCTTGAGCAGTTTCCAGCGGCGGTCGGCCGGTTCGGCCTGGCGCGAGGCGAACCAGTGGATGCCGTAATCCTCGGCCACGCCCACCAGCGACGCGCCGAACACCAGGGTCAGCACGTGCACCTTGCCGAACACCAGCACGGTCACCGCCAGCGCCACGCCGCAGCCGATCAGCAGCGAGGCGGCCACCAGCAGGATCGGCCGCAGCGAACGGAAGGCCAGCCAGACCAGCAGCAGCACCGCGGCCAGCGAGCCCCAGCCGATCGTGTTGATTTCCTGGTTGGCCTGCACGGCGGCCGCTTCGGCATGCAGCGGCACGCCGGCATGCAGGATCTCCAGATCCGCTGCGGCGGCCTTGGCGGCCAGGCCGGCGCGCTCGAGCAGGCCGTCGATATGGCGCTCGCCATCAAGCTGGAAGGCCGAGCCCGGGGTATCGAACTGCAGCGCGGCCCAGTGCTTGCCCTCGGCTTCGAGCAGGCCGTCATCGCCCAGGCGCAGGCCGGAGCCCTGTGCCTGCTGCTGCCACCATTGCGGCCACAGCGACAGCGGGTCCTGCCGCCAGCCGGTCAGCCGCGGCGCGCCCATCGGGCCGTACAGCGCGCCCAGCGCCTGTTCGGCCAGCGCACCCGGTTCGGCCTGCTGCAGCTGTTCGCGCTGCGCCGGGGTCAACAGGCGATCGCGATACGGCGCGTAGAACGCGCGCGCTTCATCGAACCAGCCTTCGATCGAACCGCTGGGCACCAGCAGGCCGCTGTCGGCATCGCTGGCCATCGCCTTGGCGAAGGCGGCCTGCGCGCGCTTGGCGGCGGCGCCATCGGCACTGCCCAGCAGCACCACCACCTGCCGCGAGCTGCCATCGGCGATGCGCCGGGTGACATCACTCAGCAGGCGGTCATGTGCATCCTGCGGCAGCAGGGCGAGGATGTCGGTGTCGATCCGCGATTCCTGGCTCCACAGGCGCCATTGCTGCGCGCCGAGCACCAGCAGCACCAGCAGCCAGGCAATGCCCAGCCAGTGCCACCAGCGGCGCAGGCGCTCCGAGCCCTTGCCTGCAGCCACGTCAGGCACCTCAGTCAAAGCGGCGCGCCTCGTCGGCGGACAGGCTGGCCGGCGCTTCGCTCAGCGCGCTGAACTGGATCTGCGTGCGGTCCTTGTTGGCCTCCACGATCTCCACCTGGCGCACGTAGCGGTCGCCCTGCAGGGTCAGCGATTCGAAGGCCTTGGCCAGCATCGCCGACTTCGGGGTCAACTTCAGCCGCCAGCCCTGCCCTTCGCGGCTGGCCTGCACGTTGAACTGGCTGGACAGTGCCTGCACGTCACCGCTCATCAGCGCGAACATGATCGCGTTGACCGAGCGCATCGCCGGCTGCTGCCGCGCGTCCAGTTCGACGCGGGTGCTGCCATCACGCTGGCGGCTGAGGATGCGGTCAGCGGTCACCACCACTTCGGAGGGGAATGGCTTGAGCGTGGTCCAGATGACGCCGTGCTGGCGCGCGACCACGAACTGGCCCTGCGAACGCAGCGGGTTCTTGAAGCCGCTGACCTGCTTTTCCTGGGTGAACTGGCCACGCAGCACGTCCGGCCGCGCCACCGCCTGGGTGATCGCATCGACGTTGGCATCGGCGGCCTGCACCAGCGGTGCGGCGGCCAGCAGCAGCGCGCACAGCAGCACGCGCGGGAGGCGGATAAAGGCATTCACGGGGCAGGCACTCCAAGACGCTGCCACAGCACCGGCGGGCACTGGTACAGCATTTCCTTGCTGGTTGCGTCCACCGCAACCTGGATGGTCATCGCACGGGTCAGCACCTGGCCGCTTTCCGCATCGAGGATCTCGTATTCGATCTTCAGCCGGTTCTCCCATTCGACGATGCGCGACACCACGCGCAGGGCCTGGTTGAACAGCAGCGGCCGTACGTACTTCACCCGCGCATCGACCACCGGCCACAGGTAGCCCGATTCGAGCATCTGCGGGTAGTCGTAGTCGTAGCGGCTGAGCAGCGCGCAGCGTGCGATCTCGAAGTACTTGAAGTAGTTGCCATGCCAGACCACGTTCATCGGATCGCAGTCATGGAAGGCCGGGGACAGCGAAATCTCGCCGACCAGTTCGATTGCCTCATTCACCGACATACAGCTCCCAGCGTTGCGCGCGGATCTCCACCAGCAGTTCCCGCAGTTCGCGATCCAGCGCGCGGTCTTCTTCGACCAGGGCGATGCGCTGCCCCAGGTCGGCGTACATGTCGGCCAGACTGCCATGGAGCTGCGCGTTCAGGCCAACCCGCTCGCGCAGGGCCAGGCCCTGGCGTGCGGCGATCAGCATCGCGGCCACCACCTGTTCCGTCAGTTCGATCACGCGCAGGCAGTCGCGCGCGGCGATGGTGCCCATGCTGACCTTGTCCTGGTTGTGGCATTCGGTCGAACGCGAGAACACGCTGGCCGGCATGGTCTGCTTCAGCGCTTCGGCGGTCCACGCCGAGACGCTGATCTGCAGCGCCTTCAGGCCATGGTTGATGGCCGCGCGCGGGCCGGTGGCCGCCGACAGGTTGGCCGGCAGGCCGTGGTTGTAGCGGGCATCGACCACCAGCGCCAGCTGCCGGTCGAGCAGGTCGGCGACGTTGGCCACGGTGTTCTTCAGCGTGTCCATCGCCAGCGCGATGTGGCCGCCGTAGAAGTGGCCACCGTGCAGGATGCGCTCGCCGTCGGCATCGATCAGCGGGTTGTCGTTGGCGCTGTTCAGCTCGGTTTCGATCAGCTGGCGCAGGAACGGCAGGCTGTCTTCCAGCACGCCGATGACGTGCGGCGCGCAGCGCAGCGAGTAACGATCCTGCAGGCGCTGTTCGTTGCGCGGCGGGCGTTCGCTGTGCAGGTCGCTGCGCAGGCGCGCGGCGATGCGGCCCTGGCCCGGGTGCGGCTTGGCGGCGAACAGGGTTTCGTCGAAGTGGTGCGCGTTGCCATCGCTGGACAGCACGTTGAACGCGGTCAGGCGGGTGGCCATGCGCGCCAGGTAGTCAGCGCGCTGCCAGGCCAGGCAGGCCAGGCCGGTCATCACCGCCGTGCCGTTCATGATCGCCAGGCCTTCCTTCGGCCGCAGCTTCAGCGGGACCATGCCGATCTTCGCCAGCACCGGGCCGGCCGGCTGCACCTGGCCTTCGAACAGCACCTCGCGCTCGCCACACAGCACGGCGGCGACGTAGGACAGCGGGGTGAGGTCACCACTGGCACCGACCGAGCCTTCGGCCGGGATCAACGGCAGCACGTCGTGCTGCAGCAGGGTGGCCAGGCCTTCCAGCAGCGGCACGCTGACGCCGGACATGCCGCGCACCAGCGAGGCCAGGCGCGCGGCCAGCACCGCGCGGGTTTCGGCCGGGTCCAGGTAACGGCCCAGGCCGCAGCCATGGTAGGTGTACAGGTGGTGCGGCAGTTCGGCCACCAGCGCCGGCGGAATGTTCACCGTGCACGAATCGCCGTAGCCGGTGGTCACGCCATAGATCACCCCGTCCTCGCGCAGCAGGCGGTCAAGGAAATCGGCGCCGCGCTGGATATGCGCGCGGAAGGCCGGCGCCTCGCTCAGGGCGGCATCGCACTGGCGCTGGGCCAGGGCAACCACGTCTTCGATGGTCAGCGGTGCATCGCCGAAACGGCACACGGGTACGGCGTCAATCGTCATGAGGAGCCTGATCCCAGAAGGGGAAGAAATTGAACCAGTCCAGCGGGGACTGGATGACCTGGAGTTCCAGCCAGCGCGCGAAGCGCTGCGCCTGTTCGGCCAGTGCGGCATCGCGCGACCCGCGCGGCAGTACCACGCGGTCGGCAAAGTGTTCGAAGGCCACGCGATAGCCATCGCCTTCGTGCAGGCAGGACATCGTGTAGACCGGGCATGCCAGCGCGGAGGCCAGCACATAGGCACCGATCGGGAACGGCGCACGGTGGCCGAGGAAATCGGCCATCACGCTGCGCCCGCCCTGCACCGGCACGCGGTCGCCGACGATGGCCACGAAGCCACCGGAGGCCACCTTCTCGGCCAGCATTACTGCCGTGGCCGGCCCCATTCCGGTCACCTGCACCAGCTCCACCGCGGCCAGCGGGTCCAGCCGCTGCAGCAGGCGGTTGAAGCGCTGCGCATGCGCGGTGTGCACCAGCACGGTGATGCGGAAGCCAGGCACCTGCTCGGCCAGCACCTGGCACAGCTCGAGGCAGCCGATGTGCGCGGTGAGGATCAGCCCGCCTTCGCGGCGCGCGATCTTGTCCAGCACCAGGTCGCGCTGCAGGTGGATGCGCTCGGGGGGATAGCGGCCGCCGAGCCCGAGGATCTTGTCCAGCATCGTGTCGGCGAAGCTGAAAAAGTGGCGCAGGCTGTCGCGCCAGCCCGGCGCATGGCCGAGCGCGCCGGTGTGCGCCTGCAGCCGCTGCAGGTACTGCAGCGAGGCGCGGCGGCCCACCCGGTTGCCCAGCCAGTGGCACAGCACCACCGGCCACACGCACAGGCGGAACGGCCAGCGCCCGAACCAGCGGTGCACCCAGCACAGGAACAGCACGCCGGCCACGGACGTGGATTCACCGATGTCGGCCCAGTGTGGTGCGTCGTGCGCGCGGCTCATCTCAGCCCTGCCCCTGCAGGCGGCGCCACAGCAGGCGCGGGGCGCGCGGCAGCATGCCGAAGAACAGGCGGGTGTGCATGCGGCTGATGCGCACGTTGTCACGCCATACGTCGAAGTGCGAAACGCCATCGGCCGGATAGGTCACGCGGGTGGACAGGTGGTCCACCGGTACCTGCCGCCAGTACAGGCGCACCATCACTTCGGTATCGAAATCCATGCGCCGGCCGATGGTTTCCTCGCCCATCAGGCGCAGCACCGGTGGCAGCGGGTAGACCCGGAAACCGCACATCGTGTCGCGCAGGTGCAGCGACAGCGTGTTGATCCACACCCAGATGTGGGTGGCGTAGCGGCCGTACAGCCGCGCCTTGGGCACACTGGCGTCGTAGGCGGGAATGCCGCAGATGACCGCGTCCGGCCGCGCCTGCGCGGCGGCGATGAAACGCGGCAGGTCGCCGGTGTCGTGCTGGCCGTCGGCATCGATCTGCAGCACGTGGCTGTAGCCGCGGCGCGCGGCCTCGGCAAAACCGGCCAGCATCGCCCCACCCTTGCCCTGGTTCACGTCCAGCCGCAGAAGGTCGACACCGTCCTGCTGTGCCAGCGCCTGCAGCACCTCGGTGCACGATGCGCGCGAGCCATCGTCCACCAGCAGGCATGGCAGGCCGGCGGCCTGCACGCCGTCGACCACGGCGCCGATGGCATGTTCATGGTCGTATACCGGAATGACCACCAGCGGCGCGAAGGCGCCACCGGCCACCACAGCGTCAGTGCGCATCGGTCAGGACCACCTTGCCGCTGGCGTGCGTGCCATGCAGGGAGGTGTAGCGGAACGTCAGTACGCCACGCCCGGCATCCCAGTCCAGCTGCAGGGTCAGTTCGTCGCCGGGGCGGGCCACGTGCTGGAACTTCACTGCCTCCATCCGCACGAAGCCGCGCGGAAGGTCGAAGGCCTGGCGTGCGAAACGCACCGCCCAGTCCAGCTGGGCCACGCCGGGCAGGATCGCTGCCTGCGGAAAGTGGCCCTGGAAGGCCCGCAGCGATGCATCCAGCGTCATCCGCAGGGTCGCCGACGTGGCCGCGCGGTGGTCCCACTGCGGCACCGGCATCAGCGGCTGGAACAGCGCTGCCAGCGCGGCCTGGGTGACCTTGCCCTGCGCATTGATCGGCAGCGCTTCGACCAGCCGCCAGCGGCGCGGGCGGGTGACCGCGTCGTGGCCCTGCGCCAGGCGCGCGCCCAGGCGCAGGCCGAAGGCACGGCGCGCGGCATCGCCGGCGGCCACCAGCGCTGGATCCGCCGGCACCACCACCGCCGCCAGCTGCTCGCGCTGGCCGGACAGCACCAGCACGCGCACGTCCTCGACTTCCGGGTCATCGCGCAGCGCGCGTTCCAGCGCATCCAGCGAGACCCGGCGTTCTTCGATCTTGACGATGCGGTCGGCGCGGCCAAGCAGGCGGAAGCGGCCATCAGCCAGCGCTTCCACGCGGTCCTGGGTACGCCACCAGTCGGCGCTGTCCAGGTGCGCCGACGCCACGGCCAGGCAACCCTCCTCGATGCGCCACTGCACGCCCGGCAGCGGCTGCCACGGCGGCATGTCGGTGTCCCAGCGGCGCCAGGCGATGCCGCCGGTCTCGCTGCTGCCGTACACCTCGGTGGGCGCCACGCCCAGCCACTGCCGCACCTGCCGCGCCGCCTCTTCCGGCAGCGGGCCGCCGGAGGAAAAGACCGCACGCAGGCGGCCGTGCAGGCTGGCCCAGTCCAGTTGTCCGGGCAGGCGTTTGAGGTGCGCCGGGGTTGCCACCAGCACGCTGTCGGCGGCGGCCAGGGTGCCGACCAGGTCTTCATGGAAGAAACGCCGCGGCTGGATCTGGCGGCCTGCGGCCAACGGCCACAGCACGCGGAACAGCAGGCCATAGATGTGCTGGTGGGACACCGTGCCGTGCACCTGCACGCCGTCGAGCTGGGCGCCGAAGGCAGCCTGCAGCGCATCGACTTCGCGTGCCAGCTGGTCCATGCGCTTGCTGATCGCGCTGGGCTGGCCGGTGCTGCCGGAGGTGAACACGCACAGTTCGCAGGCACGTTCGTCCAGCGCCTGCAGCGCACGGTCGGTCGCCACGGCGGCGGGCAGCAACGGGCGGTAGTCGGCCGACACATCGCCAGCGAAGCCACTGACCTGCTCCTGCAGCGCCTGCAGCGTGGCCGGCAGGTTGTCGGCGGCCAGAAACACGCGCTTGCCGGCATGCCAGGCGCCGAACAGGGCCGCGGCAAAGGCGATGGCATCGTCGAAATACAGCGCCCAGTCGCGGCCTTCGGCAGCGGCGAACGCATCGCGCCAGGCCAGCGCGCGCAGGCGCAGTGCGCTGTGGTCCAGGGCGACACCTTCACAGATACCGATGTCGCGGCCAGGCCGCGCGGTGACCAGCAACCGGTCCAGGGCGATCCAGTCAGCCATGGGCATGGGCCGCCTTCACCCGACGCCGCACCAGCCACTCGCCTGCGAACAACACTCCCATCATCACGTACGCCAACAATCCGTTGTAGAGCATCCAGACCCGGTCCGACGCGTACAGCGCGGTGAACAGGGCCAGGCCACCGTTGAGAACAAAAAAGCCGCACCACACCTGGGTGACGCGACGGGTATAGGCCACCGCGAAGGCGGGCAGGTCTGGCTCCTGCAGGCGCGCCAGGCGCTCCACCAGCGGCGGGCCGAAGCGCAGGCTGGTGGCGAACACCGACAGCATCACCACGTTCACCAGCGCCGGGTACAGCTTCAGCGGCAAGGCCTGGTTGAGCACGGTGGCCAGGCCGGCCAGCAGGCCGGCACCGGCCGCGGCAGCCCACCACAGCGGCTGCCGGGTGCTCAGCGCACGCAGCAGGGCCAGGCCGAACAGCAGCAGCGACAGCCAGCGCGGCTCGAAGCGGCCCATGGCCACGTAGACCAGCACCGGATAGGCGAGCGAAAGCGCTGCCACCACGACCATGCGTGCCCGTGCCATGGTCGCGGTGCCCGGCCTGCGGTCAGGCGGCAGCCTGGCCCGGCAGCAGACCGTGCACGACATCAACGATGTCCTGCACGGTGCGCACGGCCTTGAAGGCTTCCGGCTGCAGGTTGCGGCCGAGCAGCGGCTTGAGCTGCACGATCAGGTCGACGGCATCGATGCTGTCGATGTCCAGGTCGTCATACAGGCGCGATTCCGGGCTGATCCGGGCAGGTTCGATCTCGAAGCTGTCGGTCAGGATGCGGACGATGCGCTCGAACAGTTCATTCTTGGTCATGGCAGTTCCTGGCGCCTTACGACTGGCGGGCGGCGACGAACTCGCCGAGCGCGCGCACGCTGGAAAAATGGCGACGGGTTTCTTCCGAGTCGGCCGAGAGGCTGACACCGTACTTCTTCTGCAGGGCAAGGCCCAGCTCCAGGGCGTCGATCGAATCGAGGCCAAGGCCTTCCACGAACAGCGGCGCGGTCGGATCGATGTCCTCCGGCGTGATGTCCTCCAGTGAAAGCGAGGAAATGATCAATTCCTTGATCTCGTGCTCAAGTGCTTGCACGGGTCGGGTCTCCAGACAGGTCGAAATAACGAGTGAGGTGGTCGGTGACGCGACGGGCCGCCAAGGCATCCCCCCTTGACGCGTCATCTTCGGCCAGGAAGGGTGCGATGGCGATATCTTCGCCGATCTGCAGCCGAACGTGAAAACGACGTGAGGGCACACGATACCACTTCTGGCCCTTGGTCAACGTGGCGGGCGTGCAGCTGATACGCACCGGCGTGATGTCCAGCCGCCCGCGCACGGCGATGTTGGCAGCGCCCCGCTGCAGGCGCGGCGGCTGCCCCGGCACGGTGCGGGTTCCTTCCGGGAAAATGACCAGGGTGCCGCCGGCATGCACGGCGGCCACGCAGTCATCGACCAGGCCGGCGCCATCGTCATTGGCGATGTAGCCGGCGGCGCGGACCGGGCCGCGCATGAACGGGTTGCAGGCCACCGCGCGCTTGACCACACAGTCAGCGTTGGGCAGCAGCGCGATCAGGCACACCACGTCGATCAGGGTCGGGTGGTTGGCCAGCACCAGCAGGCCATCGCGCTGCAGGCGCTCGCGGCCCTCCACCTGCAGCGTCATCAGGCCCAGCCGGCACATCAGCCACACGTGGCTGGCAAACGCCCGCTGCACCAGCCGCCGCGCCCGCCGCTGGCGCGCGACCGGGTCGCGCATCAACAGCAGCAGCGGCATCACGAACACGCCCAGCAGCAGCCCGCCCACGCCGAACGCGGCGAAGCTCAGGCCGGTGCCAACAACCCGCCAGGCGTGGTCGAGACGGCGCAGGGCTTCAGCCATGGCGGCTCCAGCGCCAGCGCTGGCCCTGGGCCACATGCTCGAGGGTGGGTGCAGACGAGAGCAGGAACCGGTGCAGGTCCAGCGCGTGCGGCAGCAGGCCGGGCGCGGTATCGGCCGCATCGGCGGCCGGTTCCCAGGCCAGGCGCAGGCCGGTGCCGGCCGTGCCGGGCGGCGCGAGGCGCCAGCACCAGGCGAAGAACGGGTCGGGTTCGTCGGCGAATTCGGCGTAAACGTCGGGCAACGATGATTCATAGACCACCACCCGCACCTCCCGCGCACCGTCGGCCAGCAGGCCGGCAGCTTCCAGGCAGGCGGTTTCCACGGTGGCCTGGCCGGCGGCCAGCGCCAGGTAGTTGCCCCGGTGGCCACGGGCGATGGAATACAGGGCCGCGATCGCGTTGTGCACCGACAGGCCGAAGCCGGTGGGCGACAGCGGCTCGGCGGCGGCCAGCGAGCCCAGCAGGTCCATCGAACGGGCCACGTCACCATGGCGGCTGGCAAAAACCAGCGGCACTTCACTGTCGGCGCCCTGCGCGTCTTCGCACCAGCACGCAGCCTGGATGGCCATGCGGCCCAGGCGCTCGATGCGGCGGCGCTGCATGGCCGGCACTTCCGCCAACGACGGCGTGCCCTCGCCCTGCGGCAGGAACGGCGCGTCGGCCCAGCCCATCCATTGGCTACGTTCTGTCAGTCCAGGCGCCCAGGCGGCCCAGTCGACAACGGAAAATTCGATCATTACCGGTGATGTTTGGATGGGCGGAAGACAGGCACGGGCCAACAGCATGGCGACGCGCGGCGGCCCCCCATTCCTGCAGCCGTGCGTCCGTCCAGGACGTCGCCGGCAGCCCCCCTGGCGGCCGGAAAGGTGCGAACGCTAGCACGTCCCGCGCAGGGAATACATGTTTCACAAACCGAAACGGGGAGCGGTCACCGGCCGCTCCCCGTTCACATCCTTCAGTGGTAACCGGCGTCGGCGCGTACCTTGCCGCGGAACACCCGGTAGGACCAGGCCGTGTAGCCCAGGATGACCGGCAGCAGCACCACCAGCCCGACCAGCGTGAAGCCCAGCGAGGAGGCCGGTGCGGCGGCCTGCCACAGCGTCATCGACGGCGGCAGCAGGTAGGGCCACATGCCCAGCACCAGCCCGGCGAAACCGAGCACGAACAGGGCCAGGCTGAGCAGGAACGGCGGCAGGTCGCGACGCGGGTGGGTGGCGCTGCGCCACAGCGCGGCAGCCACCGCCAGGGTCAGCAACGGCACCGGCGACAGCCACCAGAAATTGCCATCACTGAACCAACGATCCATCAACCGCGAATCGAGGAACGGCAGCCAGCTGCTGACCAGGCCCATCGCCGCGATCACCGCCACCACCAGCGGCCGGGTCATCTGCCGCGCCAGTGCCTGTACGCGGCCCTCGGTCTTCAGGATGAGCCAGGTGCTGCCCAGCAGCGCGTAGCCGGCCACCAGCGCGGCACCGGTCAGCATCGCAAACGGGCTGAACCAGGTGAACGCGCCGCCGCTGAAGCGCCCATCGACCAGCGGAATGCCCTGCACCAGCGTGCCCAGGATCACGCCCTGGGCGAAGGTGGCCAGCAGCGAACCCAGGCCGAAGGCCACGCTCCACAGCCGGCGCGAACGGTGGGCCTTGAAGCGGAACTCGAAAGCCACGCCACGGAACACCAGCGCCACCACCAGCAGCAGCACCGGCAGGTACAGCGCCGACAGCAGCACCGCGTAGGCCTTGGGGAATGCCGCCAGCAGGCCGGCACCGCCCAGCACCAGCCAGGTCTCGTTGCCGTCCCAGATCGGCGCGGCGGTGTTCATCATCAGGTCCAGCTGTTCCTCGTCCTCGGCGAACGGGGCGAGGATGCCGATGCCGAGCACGAAGCCGTCCAGCACCACGTACATCAGCACGCCGAAACCGATCACCGCGAACCATGCCACCGGCAGCCAGGTCATCAGGTCCATGTCAGCGCTCCTCCAGCGGTTCGTCGGCGGCCGACAGCGGGCGCGCCGGCGTGTGGCTGCCGTGGTCCAGCGAGGGGCCCTCCACATACGGCTGCGGGCCGTGGCGCAGGATCTTCACCAGGTACCAGATGCCCCAGCCGAAGACGAAGGCGTAGCCGACCACGTACACCGCCAGCGACAGCGCGGTCATCCACGCACTCTGCGGGCCTACCGCATCGGCGGTGCGCAGCACGCCGTACACCACCCACGGCTGGCGCCCCATCTCGGTGACGAACCAGCCGGACACCAGCGCGATGAAACCGCTGGGCAGCATCCAGTTCCAGCCACGCAGCAGCCACGGCGAATCGAGCAGCTTCTTCCGCCACAACTGCACCGCCGAGACCCAGGCCAGCAGCAGCATCAGCGTGCCCAGCCCGACCATGATGCGGAAGGCGAAGAACACCGGCGTCACCGGCGGCCGTTCGCTGGCCGGCACCGAGGTCAGCGGATCGAACGTCCCGTCCAGCGAATGGGTCAGGATCACGCTGCCCAGCTTCGGAATGGCCACTTCGAAATCGTTGCGCTGCTCCTTCTCGTTGGGCAGCGCGAACACCACCAGCGGCACGCCCTCGCCTGCCTTGCTTTCGTGCCAGTGCGCTTCCATCGCCGCGATCTTCATCGGCTGGTGCTTGAGCGTGTTCAGGCCATGCATGTCGCCGACGAAGATCTGCACCGGCACGGTCAGCGCAGCAAACGCAACCGCCGCGACCAACATGCGGCGGCCTGCTTCGACGTGCGTGCCCTTGCGCAGGTACCACGCGCCCACGCCACCGATCACGAAACAGGTGGTGATGAACGAGCCCAGCGCCATGTGCGCCAGGCGGTACGGGAAGGACGGGTTGAACACCACCTGCCACCAGTCCACCGGGTGCACGATGCCGTTGATCATTTCGTAGCCGGCCGGCGTATGCAGCCAGCTGTTGGACGACAGGATCCAGAACGTGGAGAACAGCGTGCCCAGTGCCACCATGCAGGTGGAGAGGAAATGCAGGCGCGGCGATACGCGGCCCCAGCCGAACATCATCACGCCGAGGAAGCTGGCTTCCAGGAAGAACGCGGTCAGCACTTCATAGGTCAGCAGCGGGCCGATGACCGTGCCGGCCACTTCGCTCAGCCGCGGCCAGTTGGTACCGAACTGGAACGCCATGACGATGCCGCTGACCACGCCCATGCCGAAGGACACGGCGAAGATCTTCTGCCAGAAGAAATACAGGTCGCGCCAGACGGGCAATTTCGTGCGCAGCCAGCGCCATTCGATGAAGGCCAGCCAGCTGGCCGTACCGATGGTGAAGGCGGGGAACAGCACGTGGAAACTGATGACGAATCCGAACTGGATCCGCGACAACAACAACGCGTCCAAGGGACGCCTCCTGCCGGGTACGGGTGGGATACCGGACCACTTTAGGAGGATTTGGTTAAGCCGGGATGCGACCGGGTGACGCGCTGCTTCACTATGTCGCAGGGGCGGTGAAGCGCCGCCGGGCATGGCCCGGCGCTACCTGGATCTCCGCTGGTAGCGCCGGGCCATGCCCGGCGGGGGCTGTCAGTGCCAGAAATACCAGGCCGCTGCAGCCAGCAGCGCCCCGAACAACAGCACCTGCACCACCACGTACAGCACACCGCTGTCGCGCGTTTCCGCCTGCAGCCGCTGCTGCAGCGCCTCGTTCACATCAGGCACGGCGTGCCGTTGTTCCTGCTCGCGCAGCGCCTGCGACAGCGCGCGCGCATCGGCATCGCGGGGGTCGTTGGCTTCGCTCACAGCAGTTCTCCGGCGGTGGCGCGTCGCGTCAACTCCTGCTTCAGGGTCTGCCGCGCGCGGTACAGGTGGCTCTTGATGGTACCGCGCGCCATCCCGGTCACCTGTTCAATCTCGGCCAGGTCGAAATCCTCCAGGTAATGCAGGCCCACGATCAGCCGCTGCGGCGGGGTCAGCCGCTCCAGCGCCGCGCCCAGCTGGCGGCCGGCGTGCAGCGCCTCGCTCAGCTCCGCCGGGCCGGGGCCCTCGTCGCCGATCCCCAGCTCCTCGGGCACCTCCACCGCCACCATCCACTGCATCTCCAGCCGGCGGCGGCGCAGGTGCTGCAGCGCCGTCGTGTAGGCCACCCGCGAAACCCAGGTGCGCAGCGAGGATTCGAAACGGAACCGGTGCAGCTGGCGGAACACCGCCAGGAAGGTTTCCTGCAGCAGGTCAGCCACCTGGTCGCGGTCGCCGACCATGCGCCCGATCACGTGTGCACAGGTACGTTGATGGGCCTGCACCAGCTGCGCGAACGCTGCCTGCGAGCCATCGATGATGGCGACCACCAGCGCGCGGTCGTCTTCCCACGCAGCTGGTTCCTCGGCGGCGGCGTCGCGACGCCGCCCGCGCAGTGCAGCCAGAGCGCCGCCCAGCAGGCTCATACGTTGGCCGCTCGCTGTGCCCGTGGCATGCGCCGGTCAGCCCTTGCGCACGGCGGGGCGGGTGATGAACCACGCCAGCAGCTGGCCCACGCCGGCACTACCGGCCAGCGCAGCGGCGGCGCCGAAGGTCAATTCGCGCGCACCCATGGCTTCCAGCAGGGCCAGGGCCACGGCCAGGCTGACCAGGCTGATGCCCCAGCGCAGCGCGCCCTGGCGGCGGCGCTCCTCTTCCAGCACCGCCAGCGAGCGGATCACTTCCTCCGGCACGTGCGGGGCCACCAGCTTGCTGCGCGCCCGCGCATCGGCAATGGCGTGAATCGCGTAGGCGATGCAGAGGAAGAGGGTGATCGGGATGAGTTCCTGCATGGTCGTGCTCCTGTCCGGTGAATGATGCGGGTTCAGGAGATTGGATGCGCAGGCCCGGCGACCGGTTGCAGTGGATGTGTCAGGCTTCGTCGTCGTCGGTCTCGGGGTCGACCGGTGCATCCGGAAAACAGGTTTCCAGATGGAAGCCCAGCCGCAGGTCGGCCATCAGCCGCACCAGGGCAGGATCCAATTCAAAACCCGCCCACGCACGCTTGCCAAAAACAGCGATACGCAGGCCGACATCGGCGCCCTCCTGGTTCAATGCCTGGATCACCTCCACCCGCGCCTGCAGGATCCCGACCACCTGCGGCCAGGCGTCCATCAGCCAGCCATCCTTGCCAGCGGCCAGTTCAAAGCTCACCCGGGTGAAGCCATGTACCCGGATCAAGCGGCCATCACCGCCACGCAGGTCGGTGCCTGCATCACGGAAGAACCTCCGTTCCAGCCCCAGCCGGGCGGAGATGTCGGCGCTGGAGACCGCAGGGTGCTGCACCCCCAGGGAAATGCGGTAGTCGTAGGGGTACATGGTCGGCTCCTTCCGGCTCAGTCGCCCATCATGCGCCACGCAAGGCCCCGCCGGGCCTTTGCCCAAGCGGTCTGCATGACCTGTGGCCCCCTCCCCCGGCCCGGGCGGCTGCTACCCTTGCCCGGTTTCCTCATCTGGTGCTGTCCGCCCATGTCCCGAGTGCTGCCCCTGTCCCTCCTGCTGTCGGCCGTGCTGGCCGCACCGGCCGCGCATGCCGCGCCGACGCCGATCACCATCGAACAGGCCATGGCCGACCCGGACTGGATCGGTCCGCCGGTCGAGAAGGCCTGGTGGTCCTGGAACAGCCAGCAGGTGGAGTACCAGCTCAAGCGCAACGGCAGCCCGGTGCGCGACACCTTCCGCCAGCCGCTGGCCGGTGGCGCCGCCGCACAGGTGGCCGATGACCAGCGCGGCACCCTGGACGTGGCCGAGCCGGTCTACGACCGCAGCCGCAGCCGCAGCGCCTTCGTCCGCAACGGCGATGTGTTCGTGCGCGACCTGCGCAGCGGCGCGCTGACCCAGCTGACCCGCAGCAACGAGCGCGCCAGCGGCGTGAACTTCGCTGCCGACAACGGCGTGATCTGGCGCGTCGGCCAGGAATGGTTCCACTGGACCGCCGCCGCCGGCGTGCAGCAGGTGGCCAGCCTGAAGGCCGAGAAAGACCCGGCCAGCAAGCCCAAGGACGACCTGCTGCGCGACCAGCAGCTGCGCACCCTGGAAACCCTGCGCCGCGACCGCGACCAGCGTGAAGCGCTGAAGGACCAGGACCAGCGCTGGCGCCAGGCCGACCCGACCCGTGCCGCAGCCCCGGTCTACCTGGGCGCCGACGTGGAGATCGCCGACAGCCTGCTGTCGCCGGACCTGGGCCACCTGATCGTGGTGACCAAGCCGAAGGATTTCGATGACGGCCGCACCAGCAAGATGCCGCTGTACGTGACCGAATCGGGCTACGAGGAAACCGAGGACACCCGCACCCGCGTCGGCCGCAACGGCTTCGAGCCGCACACCCTGTGGTACGTCGATGTGCGCACCGGCAAGGCCGAGAAGCTCTCGCTGTCGGGCCTGCCGGGCATCGGCACCGACCCGCTGGCCGAGCTGCGCCGCAAGGCCAGCAAGGACCCGCTGAAGGGCGACCGCAGCGTGCAGGTGATGAGCGACTTCATGGGCGGCGGCATGCGCTGGAGCGCCGATGGCCAGCAGGCCGCGGTGATGCTGCGCGCCAACGACAACAAGGACCGCTGGATCGTCAGCATCGGCAACGATGGCCGCGTGCAGAACCGCCACCGCCTGACCGACAACGCCTGGATCAACTGGGGCTTCAACGATTTCGGCTGGATGGCCGATGGCCGCACCCTGTGGCTGCTGTCCGAGGAATCGGGCTTCTCGCACCTGTACACCCAGGCCGGCACGGCCAAGCCGCAGGCGCTGACCAGCGGCAAGTGGGAAACCTCCGCGCCGGTGCTGTCGGCCGACGGCAAGGGCTTCTACTTCCTGTGCAACCAGCAGGCACCGCACGACTATGAAGTCTGCGCGGTCGACACCGGCAACCGCCAGGTGCGCGAGCTGACCAGCCTCAACGGCGTGGAAGATTTCTCGCTGTCGCCCGATGGCCAGCAGCTGCTGGTGCGCTATTCGGCCGCCTACCTGCCGACCCAGCTGGCCGTGGTGCCGAGCGCCGGTGGCCAGGCGCGCGTGCTGACCGACACCCGCACCGCCGAATACAAGGCCCGCGAGTGGGTCCAGCCGAAACTGGTGGCGGTGCCGTCCAAGCATGGCGCCGGCGTGGTCTGGGCCAAGTACTACGAGCCCGAGCACAAGGAACCGGGCAGGAAGTACCCGATCGTGATGTTCGTGCACGGTGCCGGCTACCTGCAGAACGTGCACCAGCGCTACCCCGCCTATTTCCGCGAGCAGATGTTCCACAACCTGCTGGTGGAAAAGGGCTACATCGTGCTGGACATGGATTACCGCGGCAGCGAGGGCTACGGCCGCGACTGGCGCACGGCGATCTACCGCAACATGGGCCACCCGGAACTGGAAGACTACAAGGACGGCCTGGACTGGCTGGTCGACACCCAGCAGGGTGACCGCGACCACGCCGGCATCTACGGCGGTTCCTACGGCGGCTTCATGACCTTCATGGCGCTGTTCCGTTCGCCGGGCACGTTCAAGGCCGGCGCCGCGCTGCGCCCGGTGCTGGACTGGCAGAACTACAACCACGCCTACACCAGCAACATCCTCAACACCCCGGACATCGACCCGGAGGCGTACCGCACGTCCTCGCCCATCGAGTACGCGCAGAACCTGCAGGACAACCTGCTGATCGCCCACGGCATGATGGATGACAACGTGTTCTTCCAGGACTCGGTGCACCTGACCCAGCGCCTGATCGAGCTGCACAAGGACAACTGGTCGATCGCCCCGTACCCGCTGGAACGCCACGGCTACATCCGTGCCGATTCCTGGCTGGACCAGTACAAGCGCATCCTCAAGCTGTTCGAGCAGAACCTGAAGTGAGCCGGCTGGCATGAGCCGCGACGCGGCCACGATCCACATCGTGGCCGCGGTCATCGTGGATGACCGCGGTCGCGCGCTGGTGGTGCGCAAGCACGGCGCCGACCGTTTCATCCAGCCCGGCGGAAAGCCTGAAGCGGGTGAAGCGCCGCTGCAGGCCCTGGCCCGCGAGCTGGACGAAGAACTCGGCGTGCAGCTGCGCGCCGGGACCGCCATCGCATTGGGCACGTTCGAGGACTGGGCGGTGAACGAGCCCGGCCACCGCGTACAGGCCCAGGCCTGGTGGGTGCAGGTGCTGGGCACGCCAGCCGCACGCGCGGAAATCGCCGAACTGGCCTGGGTTCCGCTGCGGCCGCCGCACGGCCTGCGCTTGGCACCCCTGAGCGAACACCATATCCTGCCGGCGGTCGCCGCCCTGGCGACGCCCCACTGAATACGCGGGCCCTGCCTGCAAGGACAACGGATGTCAGTGCCCATTCCCCCCATCCCCACCGCGCCGACCACTGCCCGCACCCACTGGCTGAAACCGTTGGCGCAGGGTTCGTTCTGGCTGTGCCTGGTACTGACCGTTTACTGCCTGCTGCAGGCACTGGTGGCGATACCCCTGGCCGCACTGCCGCTGTGGCAGCACCTGGCCAGCCTGGCCTGGGAACACGGCCTGGACCGCACCCTGTGGTGGATGCTGGTCCACCCGGTATCCGCATCGCTGCTGGCCGCCCTGGTCTGCCTGGCGTCCACGCTGGCCAGCTGGGGGCTGTGGCACGAGCGGCGCTGGGGACTGTGGGCCTATGTCTGGGCGCTGCTGTTGAGCGCGCTTGCCAACTTCGTCATCACCTGGTGGTTCGACCGCGTCCTGCGCCAGGTGTTCGCGCTGATCGCCGACGATCCGTCGATGGCCCGCGAACTGGACATGCAGCGCCTGATGTTCACCGTGACCCTGCTGGGAAGTTCCGTGCTGTTTGCCGGCCTGCAGGGCTGGCTGGCCTGGCGCCTGCTGCGGCCGGACATGCGGGCACGCTTCCGCTGAAGCGCTGGCTGCTGGCGTTTTTGACGCGAACGACCTGCCCGGCGCAGACACCTTGACCGCAGGACAGGCGTTCCAGCGGGTTTGATTGCGGATCGGTGGGGGCTGGCTATCGTGGCCGGCGTCTTTCTGCCCTGGCCTCGAAATGTCTGCATTCGCCCCGCTCACCCTGCTTCCGCGCTGCATCGCGTTGCTGTCCCTGCTGCTCTGCGCCCAACAGGCCGCTGCATCCGGCCTGCCGCGCTGTGGCGTATTCGAGGCCGAGGGGGGCGACAGCCAACTTCGCGTGGACGGCCCCGACCGCGGGGTTGAGAAAGGCAGTTACATGTCCGACCGCCCCTTCGTCGTCCAGCGCTTCGAGGGCAGGCTCAATCTCGTCAATCTCACCTTTGGCTTTGCATCAGAACTGGACGTCCAGCGTGGCGGTCGCGTCCTGCTGAAGAACGGCACGCGCTACCGTCTGACCCAGCGCGCAGCGTGCCTGCCCCCGGTTGAACACGCGCCAGGCAGCTGCCTGGCAGACGCGCAGCACTGCCTTGACAGGCACCATCGTGAGCTGAGCCTACCGGCGCTGGAATCGGCCTGCGCCGAAGGGGTTCCGTGGCTGTGCCAGCGCCTGCCTGAGCGCTATCGCGAGGCCGACCAGGCCCCCGGCAGCGATACGCCGACCGAAGCGCAGATCGCGGTGATACAGGCCAGCATGGAAAAGGCCATGGCCGAGATGGATTTCCCCGGCAGTGTCGCGACGATGATCCTGCGGCCGATGCCGAGGCCTGCATGGCCATTCTGGAAGAGCGGCCGGAGCTCGTCGAGGCCGTCGCCACTGCCATTCGCACGGCCTCGATGGCGGCCAGCATGGTTGAAGTGTTCTCGCCTGCCGCCAGTCCCACGCTGTCGGATGCGCGGCTGCAGCGCCTGCAGGGGCTGTGCACGCAGGTCGGTGAAACTGACTTCTGCAAGGAGGTCGCCACGCTGCAGTGGACCGCCGGCAATCTGCAGGATGGCCGGGCGGCGCTGCAGGTGGCCTGCGAGGGCGGCGACGAGACGTCCTGCCGTCAGGCGGCTGCACTGCTGCCGCTGGATGGGAAGCTGGTGCCGCAGGCCGCCAGCGCCGTGCCATGCGGCCACTATGCGGCCTCCGGCGGGCTGCTGGACGAACTGACGTTCGGCGACGGCGGAATGGTGGAGGTCGGTTACGGCTCGCGGGTGCGCGCGCGCGTGGAGGACGGCCAGATCCGCATGCGCCACGAGCGTGGGGGTGACTACGTGCTGCAGCCATTGCCCAACGGCGATCTGCTGGGGCTGGATCAATGGCTTCGCTTCGAGCGATTCCAGCGGCAGCCGGGCGATGCGCAGTGCAGTGCGCCGCTGGTGTTCAATGAAGTACCGTTCCCGCAGGATTGCCCGCGTGCGTCGATCGACGGCGAAGCCGAGGCCTGCTGCGCGGCCGGGAGAATGCAGGGCTGCCACGTGCTGGGCAGTCGCGCCGCGCTGGGCGGGAAGTGGGTCGAGGCGAGCGAGCACTACCAGAAGGTCTGCCAGGCCGGCATCCGCGAGGGTTGTGAAAATCTGGCCAGCGTCATGGAAAACAGCAGCAGGGTGGACGTCCGCCCCATGCTTCAAAGCCTTTGCGACGCAGATGCGGGTGGCCGCCACGTGGCGTGCGACGTGCTGGCGACCCGCAACTGGGGGTTGCTGGAACTGGGCCAGGCCCTGGAGCGTGCTGTCCAGGAGCAGTCGGCGGACGAGGATCGGACCAGACCGGCGCCGCGCACCCCCAACCACAAGCAGTAAGGGGCTTGCCTGCCCGGGCGCTGCGGTAAAGTACGCGCCATGAACGACTTCGAGCGCGTACGCGCCTACCTCACCGACCTGCAGGACCGCATCTGTGCGGCCATCGAGGCCGCCGACGGCCAAGCCCGCTTCCAGGAAGACCTGTGGCAGCGGGCCGAGGGCGGCGGCGGGCGTACCCGCGTGCTGCGCGACGGTGCGGTGTTCGAACAGGCCGGCATCGGCTTTTCCGATGTGTCCGGCAGCCGCCTGCCGCCGTCGGCCTCGGCCAACCGGCCAGAACTGGCGGGCGCCTCCTGGCGCGCCACCGGCGTTTCGCTGGTGTTCCACCCGCTCAACCCCTACGTGCCGACCACCCACGCCAACGTGCGCTTTTTCCAGGCCCAGCGCGATGGTGAAGTGGTGGCCAGCTGGTTCGGTGGTGGCTTCGACCTGACCCCGTTCTATCCCTTCGATGAGGACGTGCAGCACTGGCACCAGGTGGCCCACGACCTGTGCGCGCCGTATGGCGAGGAGCGCTACGCCGCGCACAAGCGCTGGTGCGACGAGTACTTCTTCCTGCGCCATCGCAACGAAACGCGTGGCGTGGGCGGCCTGTTCTTCGATGACCTGCACGGCGATTTCGAACGTGACTTCGCCTACCTGCGCGCGGTCGGCGACGGCTTCCTCGATGCCTACCTGCCGATCGTGCAGCAGCGCAAGGACACCGCGCACGGCGAGCGCGAGCGCGAATTCCAGCTGTACCGTCGTGGCCGCTACGTGGAGTTCAACCTGGTCTACGACCGCGGCACGCTGTTCGGCCTGCAGAGTGGCGGCCGCAGCGAGAGCATCCTGATGAGCCTGCCGCCGCGGGTACGCTGGGAATATGGCTTCACTCCGGAAGCCGGCAGCGCCGAAGCGCGCCTGGCCGATTACCTGGTGCCGCGCGACTGGGTGTGAGGCCACGCCGCGTTCGACGCTATCAATGCGTGTGGCGCAATGCCCGTAGAGTCGAGCTTGCTCGACTGCTTTTCGCACTGCGCCAACGGCAGTCGAGCAAGCTCGACTCTACAGGAGCGGGACGCACCGTCGAGCGCGTGCGACATTACGAAGGCTACTTCTTCGGAATGATGGTGATGTGGCCGGTGGTTTCCAGCAGCGCCAGCTCGACATCCTCCACGCGCACGCAGCCCTGCTGGCGCAGTGCGGCTTCGAAATCGGCCGTGCTGACCAGCTCGCGCCTCAGCACGGCCTCCAGCAGGCGCCCGTCGCGCGCGATCACCACCGGCTCGCCTTCGATCAGCCGTTCCATGCGCCGGTTGCGCGTGGTCAGCCAGCCCACGCCATAGTTCAGCAGGATCAGCGTGGCCGCCAGCAGCAGGCCGCCGCCCAGCGACGTGTCGGTGCCCAGCAGCGCGTTCTGCACGGCATTGCCCAGCAGCACGATCAGCAGCACATCGAACGGGGTGATCTGCCCCAGCGCGCGCTTGCCGCTGAGCCGGACCATGCCCAGCACGACGGCATAGACCACCACCGCGCGCAGGACGAATTCCCACCACGGCATCGCCAGTGCGAACAGATCGGGCATTGCGGCTTCCCCTGCGGAGCGATGGCCCAGCGTGGCGCAGCAGCGCACAAATAAAAAGCCCCGCTGACCAGGGGGAGGTCAACGGGGCCGGGGAACGGGCGCTTGGGGAGGAGCCCCCGTTCCGAGATCTGCTCCAGGGGATGGGAGAGATCCACGACAGGCGTTGCGCCTGTCGAGAGTTATAGAAACACCTCGAACACTAACGGTTCGTGAAGGGGCCCAATTTATTGTAGGCCTCTACCCAAAACATTCATCTTCGAGTCAGATAAATCGTACAAATGAACCATTCATGGCGTTTTTAGCCTGAATGCGAATCAGTGCGCCTCGTCCCAGTTAACCCCAACACCGGTATCGACGACCAGCGGCACCCGCAATTGTGCCGCTTGCGACATGCGCTCGATCACGTTTTTACGCAGTTCCTCGGTGAAACCGGCCTCGCTTTCGAATACCAGTTCATCGTGCACCTGCAGGATCATCCGCGCCGGGGCGCCACTGTCGCGCAGCCACTGGTCCACCGACACCATCGCCCGCTTGATGATGTCCGCGGCGGTGCCCTGCATCGGCGCGTTGATCGCCGCGCGTTCGGCGCCGGCACGCAGGCCCTGGTTGCGGGCATGAATGTCATTCAGGTACAGGCGGCGGCCGAACAGGGTTTCCACATACCCCTGGTCACGCGCCTGCTGGCGCATCCGCTCCATGAAGTCACGCACGCCCGGATAGCGGCTGAAGTACAGCGCCACATAATCCTGCGCCTGGCCACGGTCGATGCCCAGGTTGCGGGCCAGGCCAAAGGCGCTCATGCCGTACATCAGGCCGAAGTTGATGGCCTTGGCGGCGCGGCGCTCGTTGGGCGTCACCTCTTCCAGCGTGCGCCCGAACACCTCGGCGGCGGTGGCACGGTGGACGTCGGCACCCTGCTCGAAGGCACGTACCAGGCCCGGGTCCCCGGACAGGTGGGCCATGATCCGCAGCTCGATCTGCGAATAGTCGGCCGCCAGCAGCTGGAAGCCTTCCGGTGCGACGAAGGCACGGCGGATGCGGCGGCCATCCTCGGTGCGGATCGGGATGTTCTGCAGGTTCGGGTCCGACGAGGACAGGCGGCCGGTGGCGGCGCCGGACTGGTGGTAGCTGGTGTGCACCCGGCCGGTGTCCGGGTTGACCATCTCCGGCAGCTTGTCGGTGTAGGTGCTGCGCAGCTTGGCCAGGCCGCGGTATTCCAGGATCACCCGCGGCAGCTCGTGCTGGTCGGCGATCGCCTCCAGCGCTTCTTCATTGGTGCTGGGCTGGCCCTTCGGGGTCTTCACCACCGCCGGCAGCTTCAGCTCGTCGAACAGCACCGCCTGCAGCTGCTTGGGCGAATCCAGGTTGAAGCTGCGCCCGGCCAGCTCGGTGGCCTTCTGCTGCGCGGCCAGCATGCGCGAGGACAGGTCGTGGCTCTGCCGGCGCAGCTCATCGGTATCGATGCGCACGCCGTTGGCTTCGATGCTGGCCAGCACCGGCACCAGCGGCATCTCGATGTCGCGGTACACGCTGTCCAGCGCCGGTTCGGCCAGCAGCTGCGGCCGCAGCGCATGGTGCAGGCGCAGGGTGATGTCGGCGTCCTCGGCTGCATAGCGGCTGGCTTCGTCGATGCCCACCTGCGAGAACGGGATCTGCTTGGCGCCCTTGCCGGCCACGTCCTCGAACTTGATGGTGTTGTAGCCCAGGTAGCGCAGGGCCAGCGAATCCATGTCGTGGCGGGTGGCCGTGGAATTGAGCACGAAGCTCTCGAGCATGGTGTCGTCGTGGTAGCCCTGCACGTCCACGCCGTGGCGGCGCAGCACGTGCAGGTCGTACTTGCCGTGCTGGCCCAGCTTCTGCTTCGCCGGGTCCTGCAGCACCGGGCGCAGGGCGTCCAGCACCTGCTGCAGCGGCAGCTGGGCGGGGGCCCCCGGGTAATCGTGGCCAACCGGGATATAGGCGGCCTTGCCCGGTTCCACTGCCAGGCTGACGCCGACCAGGCGCGCGCGCATGGCGTCCAGCGCATCGGTTTCGGTGTCGAAGCTGATCAGCGTGGCCTGCTGCACGCGCTCCACCCAGGCCTGCAGCTGTTCGGCCGTCAGTACGGTTTCGTACTCACCGGGCGCGGACAGCGCCGGGTCGATCCCGGCGGCCGGCAGCGCTTCAGCGCTGCCCCGGGCAAAGCCGGCGGCGGTGCCGCGCAGGCTCGGGGTGGCTTCACTGGCGGCGGCCGGTGCCGGCAGCGGGCCGCCCAGCTCCTTCAGCGCCTGGGTGAAGCCATAGCGGGCATACAGCTCGGTCAGCACCGGAACGTCCTGCTCGCGCAGGGCCAGGGTGGCCGGCGAAGCGTCCAGCTCGACGTCGGTGCGGATGGTCACCAGCTCGCGGTTCAGCGGCAGGCGCTCCAGCGCGGCGCGCAGGTTCTCGCCGATCTTGCCCTTCATGGTCGGCGCGGCAGCGATGACGCCGTCCAGGTGCTGGTACTCGGCCAGCCACTTGGCGGCGGTCTTCGGGCCGCACTTCTCCACGCCGGGCACGTTGTCCACGGTGTCGCCCATCAGCGCCAGCAGGTCGATGATCTGGTCGGCGCGCACGCCGAACTTGTCCATCACCGCCGCGTCCGAATCCATGCGGCTGCCGGTCATGGTGTTGACCAGTTCGATGCCCGGCCGCACCAGCTGGGCAAAGTCCTTGTCACCGGTGGAAATGGTCACCTTCAGGTCCTGCGCCACGCCCTGCAGGGCCAGCGTGCCGATCACATCGTCGGCTTCCACGCCGGGGATGCGCAGGATGCTGATGCCCAGCGCTTCGACGATGCGGCACATCGGCTCGACCTGGCTGCGCAGTTCATCGGGCATGGGCGGGCGGTTGGCCTTGTACTGGTCGTACAGGTCGTCGCGGAAGGTCTTGCCTGGGGCATCGACCACGAAGGCGACGTAGGCCGGGCGCTCCTTCAGCGTCGAGCGCAGCATGTTGACCACGCCGAACAGCGCGCCGGTGGGCTCGCCCTGTGCATTGGACAGGGGCGGCAGCGCGTGGAACGCGCGGTACAGGTAACTGGACCCGTCGATCAGGACTAATCTGCTCATGCGACGATTCTACGCGCCCGTGCCTGCACCGCGGCGACACGGCCGCGACGCGTCGATGGGGCATAATCAAGGTCCGATCGATGCGAAGGCCCTGCCGATGAAGACCCTGATGCTGGCTTCCCTGCTGCTGCTTGCTGGCTGCGCCAGCATGGGCGGTGCAGGCGCTCCCCCGGTGGACGTGAAGGGCGCCGATGTGTCCAGCCGCACCATGGGCAACGGCGATGTCATCGAGGAATACCGCGTGTCCGGCCAGCTGCGCATGGTCAAGGTCACCCCGTCGCGCGGCGCACCGTTCTACATGTACGACAAGAACGGCGATGGCCGCATGGACAACGACAAGGACGGCGTCTCGCCGGTGTACTGGAAGCTGTACAGCTGGTGATGCATCCGCGGCCGGCTCCGTCAGCGCAGCCGGCCGGTGATAGGTTCCCGACGCATCTGCCGGTTGATCCCATGACAGGCCCCGGAGGTGGGCCGGGATCACGCTGCCATGAACCTGCAACAGGCCACCCCTTCGGTGGTTGCATCACTTGCCGCCGACCTGCGCCGCAGCAGCGCTCGCCAGCGCGTCACCTGCGGCGGCACGGCCGACCCGCGCCTGCTGCGCATCGTCGATTACATCGATGCCCACCTGGGCGACTGCGAGCTGGGCGAGCAGATGATCTGCGACGCCTTCGCGATGTCCCGCTCCACGGTCTACCGGCTGTTCCAGGCCCACGGCGGGGTGGCGCGCTACATCCGTGAATGCAGGGCCTGGCTGGCGCACCGCCACCTGGCCCGGGAGCCGGGCTGCCGCCTGACCTGGCTGCTCTATGAAGTCGGCTTCGCGTCCGAGCGCCAGTTCCAGCGCGCGTTCCTGGCGCAGTTCGGCATGTCGCCGGCCGACTGGCGGCAGGCCTGCCGGCAGCGCGCACGGGGCTCGCTGCTGTCCTGAGCGGACCCGCTGGGACGGCCTGGAGGAAGTGGGTGCCGGCACGCATCCTGCGTACCGGCACCAGGTCCCCTCCCCGGGAACGCGCGGATCAGTGGATGTTGATCAGCGGATGACCAGCACCGGCAGGGTGCTGCGTGCCAGCACTTCGGCCGTCTGGCTGCCCAGCAGCACGCGGGTCACCCCGCGGCGACCGTGCGAGGTCATCACGATCAGGTCGCTGTTGCGCTCGCCGGCCGTCTCGATGATGCCGTCGGCGGCGTAGCGGTCCAGCACATGGATGGGATTGGCACGGATGCCCTGCTCGGCGGCCTTGGCCAGCGCCGGCTGCAGCACCTTCTGCGCACCTTCCTCGCGGTCGGCCTTGTATTCGGGGCTGTTCATGTAGCCCACGCTCCAGCCCATGGCGTCGTACATGCCCACCGCCCACGGTTCGGAGACCGTAACGATATCGACCTCGGCGTTGAGATCCTTCGCCAGCTCCAGGCCCTTGGCCAGGCCCTTGTCGGACAGCTCGGAGCCGTCGGTGGCGATCAGGATGCGGGTGTACATGGTGGGCCTCCTTGGCGGGGTGCCAGTTGGGAACATCACCATTGCACACCGGATGTGCACGCCGCGCCTTGAGCAGGATCAATCCATGCCCATGGGTAGCGCCGGGCCATGCCCGGCGGCGTGTTCAGGCCTCGACGGTGACCCGCCAGCCCCCTGCATGCGGCTGCCAGTCGAATTCCACCGGCAGGAATTTCTCGATCAGGCGCGCGTTGCTGGCCAGGTGGTCGCTGATGACGTGGGTGGTGAAGCTGCCGCCCCCGGCCAGGGCCATCGGCAACAGCAGCTGGTCGGACAGGTACTCGCCGACCCACGCGCCACCGCTGAGATAAGTGCGTACCTGGCCAGCCAGGCGCGCGCCCACCTGCTCGGCCGACACGCCGCGCTCGCCATGCCCATCGAACACTTCCACGTGGTCGCCGTGGCGTACGCGCACCATCGCCACGTTGCCCGGGCCCAGTGCCGGCCGCACCGACTGCACGTGGCGCGGGTGCGGGTCGACGCCGAGTTCATCGGCCAGCACCTGCAGTTCGCGCAGGCCGATGCTGCTGGACAGGCCGGACATCACCACCTGCGCCTGCATCGAATCCAGTGCCGGGCGCTGCTCCATGCACGGCACCTGCAACGTCCCGCACGGCTGCACCTGCAGCTCGATCACGCCGCCGCCGGCCGGGTGGAAGCCGTGCTGCAGCAGCTGCAGCGAGGCCTGCACGCCCATCCGTGCCAGTGACGGCAGGTAGCTGTCGGCGATGAAATCAGCGCTGGGCGCCAGCGGATTGTGGGTGCCGCCTTCCAGGCGCAGCCGCGACGGCCCCTGCGCGCGCCACAGCGCCGGCAACACGGTCTGCAGCACCAGGGTGGCCGAGCCGGCACTGCCGGTGGCGAAGTGGTAGTCGCCCGCGCTCACCACGCCCGGCTCGAAGCGCAGCGAGGTCGCGCCCAGCGTGGCACCGTGCGTGCAGGCGTTGCCGACCCGCGCCGCGGCATTCACCGCGGTCAGGTGCTGGCGCATCAGCCCGGGTTTGCGGCGGATCGCGCGGATGTTCTGCAGGGTGAAGCCGATGCCGGTGCACAGGCTCAGGGTCAGGGCCGAGCGCAGCAGCTGTCCGCCGCCGTGCCCGCCATCAAGTTCGATCATGTCCATCTGTTCTGTTCCTCCATGCCTGCGGTTTCGTCTGCAGGCCGTCCTGCCGCGCGCGGCGCAGTGTACGCCGCGCGCGGCCCGCTTCATCCCTTCACGCACACCACCTGGCGCAGCGTGTGCACGATCTCGACCAGATCGCGCTGGGCCTCCATCACCGCCTCGATCGGCTTGTAGGCCGCCGGCGATTCATCCACCACCTCCGCATCCTTGCGGCATTCCACGTGCGCGGTGGCCTTGGCGTGCTCATCCACGGTGATCAGCTTGCGCGCCTGGGTGCGGCTCATCACGCGCCCGGCACCGTGGCTGCAGCTGTGGAAGCTGTCCTCGTTGCCCAGCCCGCGCACGATGAAGCTCTTGGCGCCCATGCTGCCCGGGATGATGCCCAGCTCGCCCTTGCGCGCACTCACCGCGCCCTTGCGGGTCAGCATCACTTCCTTGCCGAAGTGCACTTCGCGGTTGACGTAGTTGTGGTGGCAGTTGACCGCCTCGGCCTGGGCCTCGAACGGCTTGCTGATGACCGTACGCACGGCCGCCACCACGTTGCGCATCATCACCTCGCGGTTCATGCGGGCGAAGCGCTGCGCCCATTCCACCGCGAACACATAGTCACCGTAGTGCTGGCTGCCCTCGGGCAGGTATGCCAGGTCCTGGTCGGGCAGGTTGATCATCCAGCGACGCATTTCCTGCTTGGCCAGTTCGATGAAGTAGGTGCCGATGGCATTGCCCACGCCACGCGAACCGGAGTGCAGCATGAACCACACGCGCTGGTCCTGGTCCAGGCACACTTCGACGAAGTGGTTGCCGGTGCCGAGGGTGCCCAGGTGCTTGAGGTTGTTGGTGTTCTTCAGGCGCGGGTGGCGCTCACAGATCAGCGCGAAGTCATCGACCAGCTGCTTCCAGCCTTCGATGGCCAGCTCCGGCGGCGTGTCCCAGCTGCCCTTGTCACGGCCGCCACGGGTCACGCTGCGGCCATGCGGCACGGCCCGCTCGATCGCGCTGCGCACCGCTGACAGGTTGTCCGGCAGGTCGCTGGCATCCAGCGTGGTGCGCACGGCCATCATGCCGCAGCCGATGTCCACGCCCACTGCGGCCGGAATGATGGCGCCGACGGTCGGCACCACCGAGCCCACGGTTGCCCCCTTGCCCAGGTGCACGTCGGGCATCACCGCGATCCACTTGTGGATGAACGGCAGCCTGGCGATGTTCTGCAGCTGCTCGCGTGCCTGGTCTTCCAGCGGCACGCCGCGCGTCCACAGCTTGATGGGTGCAGCGCCCGGCTGCTGGATCACGTCATGGTTCAAGGTGGTCATGGTGATGTTTCCTTTCATCCAATACAAAAACAAAGAAGGTGCGGTGACAAAGATGGCCGAACATTCCGCCTGCCACGTTGCCGTGGCAGGCGGCCGGGACTTGAACCCGACCCTGAAGGGCTACCGATGTAGTTCGGCCTGCATTCCCCGCGCAACGAAAGCGAAGGTGCCGGCAGCACGACGAGGGGTGGAGGAACATCCTGCTCTACCACTGAGCTACCGCTGTGTTGCCACAGCGGGCGGGGCTCGAACCCGCGACCCGGAGCTTAAAAGGCTGTAGTTCCTCCGGCATTCGCAGTGCCGGCGTTGAAACAGGTGCGGTGACAAAGAGGGGTGGAACATCGTCTCCCCACAACCGGCAGGACACGCGGGATTCGAACCCGACCCCGAAGGGACAACCCATGTAGTTCCACCAGCATTCACCGCGGGAAACGTGAATTCCTGATCCTGCCCGGCTGGCCCCATTGCCAGCCGGGCGGTCCCTGGCGACATCCTTGCCGCCGTCCAACATCGTGTTTACAGCGGCATGTCCTCGATGCGCTCGACCCAGCCGCTGCCATCGCCCGGCGCCTGCGCGAACTGCGCGAACTGCGCCAGCAGGTCGAACACCGCATCGCTGAAGCCGCCGATGTGCAGCACGTCCTCGCGCTGCACGGTCTGGCTGCTGGCCACCGGCTGCAGGTCGATGCAGACCAGCCGTGCCTGCGGGCAACGCTGCTTCAGTGCATCCCAGGCCTGCATCGTGGCCGTCGCGCCGCCCCTGCGGGTGTCACGCCAGCTCTCGTTGTCCGACACCAGCACCACCAGGTCGACCTGCTCGCGACGATGGTTGAGGTGTTCCAGCGGTGCGCTGACCGAGGTACCACCGCCGTTGATCGCCAACTGCGCCGCCAACGTCATCACGCTGTCGCGCGGGTTCAACCGCACCGGGCGCACCTCGGTATCGAACGGCAGCACGGTGGCCAGCGGCTGGCCGCGCAGCACGCAGGCCGCGATCAGCGCCGCCACGTCCACGCAGCGCACCGCCGAGCTGGCGCCCTTGCGGTAGCCGGTCACCGGCCACTGCATGGAACCGGACACGTCCACCGCCACCACCACCCGGCCCGGCAGCACCGGCACCTGCGCCGTGGCCGTTTCCATCGCGTCCTGCAACGCTTCCGGAATCTGCTGCGGCAGGCGGGCGCTGGCCTGGTAGGCCATCAGCAGCTGGTACGGCATCACCCGGGCGCGGCGCACCTGGGCCGGATCACGCAGCCGCGCTGCGATCACCGACACCATCGCCGGGTCATCGAACACGCCGTTGCGGGCGAACGTGTTGAGGTTCATCCGCATCGACTGCCACGACGCACTGCGCGCCAGCGCCGACCACTG
Organism: Stenotrophomonas sp. FW305-3-2-15-E-LB1; assembly: GCF_058787375.1. Lineage (NCBI taxonomy): Bacteria > Pseudomonadati > Pseudomonadota > Gammaproteobacteria > Lysobacterales > Lysobacteraceae > Stenotrophomonas > Stenotrophomonas sp. FW305-3-2-15-E-LB1. The sequence continues at coordinate 80,096 of NZ_JBYSZR010000003.1, read as the reverse complement.
CGCCGCATCCAGCGGCAGCGTGCTGAAGTACTGGAACGGCAGGTCCGGCGGCAGTCCACGCGGGTCACGCTTGAACGCCTCGTAGGCCTGCACCAGCGCCGGCAGCTGCGCCTCTTCGTACGGGCGACCGACGATCCACGCATACAGCGCCTTGCGCTCGGCATCGGCCGGCTTCGGGTGCACCATGCGGATCAGGTCGGCCAGCGACGGCTGCTGGCCGATGGCCGCACGCACCAGGGTTTCCGCCGATGCCTGCTGGATCCACTCGCGCACCAGGCGCTTCGGCAGCGACCCCAGCGACCGGCGGCCGACCTGGCCGCTGCGCATGATCTGCACGAAGGTGCGCAGCTGGCGGCCGTTGTCGACCACCCGCGGGAACACCTGGGCGAAGGCCCCCGGGTCACGCACGCTGAGCACCGCCGCCAGCAGCACCGGCATGTCCTTCATGTGCGCCACCTGGCGGGCGTAGACCGCCGTGCGGGCAATGAAGCGCGGCTCGACCTGCGCGGTCAGCGCCAGCACCTGCTGCAGCTGTGCGTCGGCAGCGCTGTAGAAGGTGTTGTTGAGGCAGCCGGTGGCCGCATACAGGGCCAGGGCAGCGCGCGGGTCGCGGCGGTAGGCCAGGCCACCGGCTTCATTGACGGTGGTGGCCGGCGGCAGTGCCGGGGCACGCGGGGTGGAGAAGAGCGTCAGGTTGGCCATCGTGGTGTCCTCGGCGGGAACGGCCCGCTTCGTGTCTTGGGATGGATTGAGCAATGGCCGTGCCAACTTTTTCCATGACGCATCAACTCGTTGTTTTGTATGAAATTTGCCTGATTTCTGGCGCAACACTCGTCCATTGACCGCGCTTAATGTATATACTCATCGCGCGTCTTTTATAGGAATGGATATGTCCCGTCGGCAGGTAGTCTTCGGCATGCTCGGCACCCAGCTCGACGCGGGCGAGGGTCCAGGCCGTTGGCAGAAATGGCGTCCCACGGTGTCGCTGGGCATGCATGAGGACTTCCTGCCCGACCGCATCGAGCTGCTGCTGGACGAGCGCCGCTACGCCAAGCTGGCCCGCGTGGTCTGCGAGGACCTGCAGCAGATGGCGCCCGGGCTGGAGGTGCGGCGGCACGACACCTACCTGGCAGATCCCTGGGAGTTCGAAGGGGTCTACGCGACCCTGCACGACTTCCTGGCCAGCTATCCGTTCCAGCCGGAGGAGGAGGACTACTACGTCCACATCACCACCGGCACGCACGTGGCGCAGATCTGCTGGTTCCTGCTCACCGAGAGCCGGCATTTCCCCGGCCGCCTGCTGCAGACCTCGCCGCCGCGCAAGCAGGACGGCGCGGCCGGCAGCTACGCCGTCATCGACCTGGACCTGTCGCGCTACGACCACATCGCGCAGCGATTCGCCCAGCAGCAACTGCAGGACCGCGACCTGCTGAAGAGTGGCATCGCCACGCGCAATGCGGCCTTCAACGCGATGATCGCGCAGATTGAAACCGTGGCCACGCGCTCGCGCGCGCCGATGCTGCTGATGGGCCCTACCGGTGCCGGCAAGAGCCAGCTGGCCAAGCGCGTGTTCGAGCTGAAGAAGCTCAAGCACCAGCTGCCCGGCCGCTTTGTCGAAGTGAACTGCGCCACCCTGCGCGGCGACGGCGCAATGAGCACGCTGTTCGGACATACCAAGGGCGCGTACACCGGCGCCTCGTCCGACCGCGCCGGCCTGCTGCGCTCTGCCCACCAGGGCCTGCTGTTCCTGGATGAGATCGGCGAGCTGGGCCTGGACGAACAGGCCATGCTGCTGCGTGCGCTGGAAGAGAAGCGCTTCCTGCCCGTGGGCAGCGACCGCGAGGTGGAAAGCGAGTTCCAGCTGATTGCCGGCACCAACCGCGATCTGCAGCAATCGGTGCTGGAGGGCAGCTTCCGCGAAGACCTGCTGGCGCGCCTGAACCTGTGGACCTACCACCTGCCCGGCCTGGCCCAGCGCAGGGAGGACATCGAGCCCAACATCGAGTTCGAGCTGCAGCGCTGGTCGCAGCAGCAGCACGCGCAGGTGCGCTTCAACGTGGAGGCACGCACGCGCTACCTGGCATTCGCCACCAGCGCCGAGGCGGCCTGGCGCGGCAATTTCCGCGATCTGGGGGCATCGATCATGCGGCTGGCGACGCTGGCCAACGCCGGGCGCATCCAGATCGAAGGCGTCGATGATGAGATCGCGCGCCTGCGCCAGCAATGGCGCGGCGGCCAGGCGCCGTCAGCGCTGGAGGCGCTGCTGGGCCCGGCCGTGGACGAGCTGGACCGCTTCGACCGCGTGCAGCTGGAAGAGGTGGTGCGGGTCTGCGCGCACGCGAAGTCGCTGTCAGCGGCCGGCCGCGAGCTGTTTGCGGTGTCGCGCACCCAGCGCGCCAGCACCAACGATGCCGACCGCCTGCGCAAGTACCTGGCGAAATTCGGCCTGGACTGGGAGCAGGTGCGGCCCCCGGCGGGGCCGTAGCGCCGCGCTTGCCCGGCCGCCAGCCGCGGCGCATGATGGCCGCGCGGCACGCCGCCGCCATTGGGGAGCACGCGCATGCAGGACCGCAAGCCGCCATCAAAGGTCACCCCACGGGCCATCGTGCTGGCCGTCGCCGCCGCATTGGTGATGTTCTATGGCGGCTACCAGGTGGGCAAGCAGCTGGCCCTGCGCGAGAACGCAGAGCAGGCCGCAAGCCGGTAGCGTCGAGCTTGCTCGACTGCTCTCTGTGACCGGCTGCATCGTGCCAACCAAGGTTGGCACCTACAGGAACATGCGACGGCATCGCGCCAAGCAGGTTGGCACGATGCCGAAGATACGCCTGCTCAGGCGATCTGCACGATGCGCGCGTTCTGGCACAGCGGGTAGCTGGCCACGAACTCCGCGATCGCATCACGCATCTTCTCGAATGATTCGCCGTACATGTACAGCGCGGTCTCGGTCGGCCCCTGCCACCAGCTGCAGATCTCACCCAGTCCATCGATGTTGTCGGACAGCTGCTCGAACACGTGGTTGGAGTCGCACTGTTCGTAGACTTCGTCCGGCAGGTTCAGGCCATCCAGATAGATGCCCAAGCCCTCGGTGACGCCGAAGGCGCGATCATCCTCGCCCACACGCTGCACCTGCGAACCCTTCGGTGCGCCCAGCTGCTCCAGTAGGTCGATCAGCTTCGGCACGCCGTCCGCATCGACCAGTGCCACTTCGATATCGCCGTACTCGACTTCGCCCAGGTCGGAGATTGCGGTGCCACCCCCGGTCAGCTCGCCCAGGTTCGCCGCCTGCAGCAGCGCATCGAGCGGATCCTCGAACAGCTCGTGGCGATGCTCCGGCTGCAGCTTCGCATTCAACTTCACGGTGACATGCAGGGTCGGTTCGGTCATGGGGGCGTTCCTGGAAGATGTGGACCCTATTGTAGAGTCGAGCTTGCTCGACTGCTTCCAGCGCGGCACAAGGCAGTCGAGCAAGCTCGACTCTACGGGGGTTCGATGTGATCAGCGCAGGAACGGCGGCACCTTGCGCTTCAGCAGCTCGACCAGCACCGGGTCCATGTAGTCGTAGTCATCAGGAATATCCAGGCAGATCACCCGCTTGCCGTTCAGCCATGCCTTGTAGCGGCTGGACAGGCGGTTGCGGTGCGCCTTCTCCATCACGAACACCAGGTCCGCCCACTGCAGCAGCTCCGGGCTGAGCACTTCCTCGGCGTCGGCCAGCAGCCCGGCCGAGGCGGTTTCAATCCCCGGCCAATCGGCGAAGACCTGCTCGGCTGTCGGGCTGCGCAGGCGGTTCTGGCTGCAGAGAAAGAGCACGTTGCGGGTCATGACCACTCGTCCTTGTAGAGCCGAGCCCATGCTCGGCTGATTTTCCCGGCGCAAGCAGCCGAGCGTTGGCTCGGCTCTACAGGAGATCAGATCACCGTCAGGTTGGCGTAGGCCATCACCAGCCACTTGCTGCCGGCATCGGCGAACTCGACCTGCACGCGGGCGTGGGCGCCGCTGCCTTCGTAGTCGGTCACCATACCTTCGCCGAACTTGGGATGGGTGACCAGCGCGCCCAGCTTCAGCGGCGGGGCCTCGATCGAGGCGTGGCCCATCACCCGGCTGCTGCCCAGCGAGGCCGGCCGCGAGACCTGCACCTTCGGGCGCACTTCGTGCAACAGTTCGCGCGGGATCTCGCGCAGGAAGCGCGACGGCAGGCTGTAGTTGTCCTGGCCATGGATGCGACGCGATTCGGCGTAGCACAGCACCAGCTTCTGCCGGGCGCGGGTGATGCCCACGTAGGCCAATCGGCGCTCTTCTTCTAGCCGCCCGCTTTCTTCCAGCGAACGTGCGCTCGGGAACAGGCCGTCTTCCATGCCGGCCAGGAACACCAGCGGGAATTCCAGGCCCTTGGCCGAGTGCAGGGTCATCAGCTGCACGCCCTCCTCGCCCGCCTGCGCCTGGCCTTCACCGGCCTCCAGCGCGGCATAGGCCAGGAACGCAACCAGCTCGTCCATGTCCTCGCCCACTTCCTCGATGTCGTCGGCGCGGCGCAGGAAGCGCGAGGCCACCGAGACCAGTTCGTCGAGGTTGTCGGTACGCGATTCCGAATCCAGCGAATTGCGGCTTTCCTTGCTCCAGTGCTCGCGCAGCTGCGAGCGCGACAGCACATGGTCCACACGCTCGGCGAGGGTCATGTGCAGGGTCTGCGCCTGCAGTTCGTTCACCAGCACCAGGAAGCCGGCCAGCGCATTGCGTGCACGCGCGGCCAGCGCCGTGCCCTGGGTGACCAGCATGGTGGCCTCCCACAGCGAGATGCCCTGTGCGCGCGCTTCGCGGCGCACCTCGTCCAGGGTGCGCTCGCCGATGCCACGGGTGGGCGTGTTCACCGCGCGCTCGAAGGCGGCATCGTCGTTGCGGTTGGACATCAGGCGCAGGTAGGCCAGCGCATCCTTGATCTCAGCACGCTCGAAGAAGCGCATGCCGCCATACACGCGGTACGGCACCTGTTCGCTCAGCAGCGCCTCTTCCAGCGCGCGCGACTGCGCGTTGCTGCGGTAGAGCACGGCCACTTCGGTGTAGCTGCCCCCATCGCGCACCCACTGGCGCGCGCGCTCGACGATGTAGCGCGCCTCGTCCATCTCGTTGTAGGCCGCATACAGGTCGATCGGCTCGCCGTCGCCGCTGTCGGTCCACAGTTCCTTGCCGATGCGGTCCGGGTTGTGCGCGATGACTGCGTTGGCCGCGCCGAGGATGTTGGCGGTGGAACGGTAGTTCTGTTCCAGGCGGATGGTCTGTGCACCGGGGAAGTCACGCAGGAAGCCCTGCACGTTCTCGACCTTGGCGCCGCGCCAGCCGTAGATGGCCTGGTCATCGTCGCCGACCACGAACACATGGCCCTCGTGCCCAGCCAGCACACGCACGAAGGCGTACTGGATGGCGTTGGTATCCTGGAACTCGTCCACCAGGATTTCGCGGAAGCGTGCACGGTAGTGCGCCAGCAGTGCCGGGTTGTCGCGCAGCAGTTCATGCGCGCGCAGCAGCAGCTCGGCGAAGTCGACCAGGCCGGCGCGGTCGCAGCGCGCCTGGTATTCGATGTAGGCCTGGCGCATGGTTTCCAGCCACGCATCATGCGGCTCGGGCTGGATGTGTTGCGGGCGGCGGCCTTCATCCTTCTGTTCGTTGATCCACCAGGCGATCTGCTTGGGCGGATGCTTGCTGTCGTCGATTTCCAGCGCCTGCACCACGCGCTTGACCAGCCGCAGCTGGTCGTCCGAATCCATGACCTGGAAGCCTTCGGGCAGCTTGGCGTCCTGCCAGTGCAGGCGCAGCAGGCGGTTGGCCAGGCCGTGGAAGGTGCCGATCCACATGCCGCGGCTGCCATTGGGCAGCTGCGCGTCGATGCGGTGGCGCATCTCGCCAGCGGCCTTGTTGGTGAAGGTCACCGCAAAAATGCCGTGGGTCGGCACGCCTTCGACTTCATGCAGCCAGGCGATGCGGTGGGTGAGTACGCGGGTCTTGCCGGAACCGGCGCCGGCCAGCACCAGGTGGTGGCCGGGGGGAGCGGAGACGGCTTCGCGCTGGGCCGGGTTCAGGCCATCGAGCAGGTGGGAGACATCCATGCCCCCATTTTACGGCATCGCCGTCGCGGCTCCTGCGACCACCTGGGCAGCCAGCGCCTGCGCCTGCTGCCGCAGTTCAGGCACGGCCAGGCTTTCCCACAGGTTGCCGATGCGCAGGCTGCCGAGCACGCCCAGCCGCGCCTGCGCCGCACCACGGGCGCTGCACAGGCGGTCGCCCGGCACGCTGCTGTCCAGGCCCAGCCCATGCGGCCCGGGGCAGGCCAGGCCATCGGCCAGCAACTGCTGCAGCAGCGGGTTGCGCAGCGCACGCGCCCGGGTTTCCACGCCGGTGGCATTGACCATCGCGGCGATCGTCCACTGTTGCTCGGCACCTGCGGAATCGCGACCGGACAAGCGCAGCACGTCGCCCTCGCGCCAGACGCGCTGCAGGCGGGCACGGTGCAGGCGCAGCTGGCCACTGGCCTGCAGTGCCTGCAGCTGCGCATCAACGTCCTCGGCAATGCGGTGGCGGTGCACATCCCAATATCGCACCACATGGCGCAGGAAGCGCCGCTGGTCGGCCTCGTCCAGGCTGCACCACAGTGCCTGGCCATGCGGGCGGATGCGATCCATCACGCCCTGCCACGGCTGGCCATCGGCCTGCGCCTGCCGGGCGAAGCCGCGCAGGGCGTGCACGCGCTGGCGCAGGGTCATCGGCAGCAGCGCGCCCGGATCGAAATCAGGCAGCACGCCATGCGCATGCGGCAGCGGCAGCAGGCCGTGGCGCGAGATCACGTGCAGCGGACCGGTATGGCCGGCGGCCACCAGCGCCAGCACGGTGTCGGCCATGCTCAGGCCGGAACCTACGATGGCCAGCGCATGGGCGCCGGCCAGGGTGCGCACACCGTCATAGTCCCAGGCCTCGACCACGTCGTCGGCGGGCAGCGCATCGGCGCCGGCCACCGGCAGCGGGCGCATGCTGTTGCCGGTGGCGATGACCGCCTGTGCCGCGTGCAGCGTGCTGCCATCGCCCAGCTGCAGGTGGTAACCGTGGTCGTCCGGCTGCAGGCCCAGCACCGGCTGCCCCATCACCTGCAGCTGCGCAGGGCTGGCGTCGGCCGCGTCCTGCAGGCGCTGCTGCAGGTAGGCGGCGAAATGGTGGCGGCTTGCGTAGCGTTCGCCCAGCAGCTCGCGCGCCTCGCCCGGGTAGGCATCCACGGCCTGCAGGTAATCAAGGAAGTCGCCGGGCTGGTCGGGGAACGCACTCATTTTCGCCGCCGGCACGTTCAGCAGGTGCTCCGGCCACGGCGTGGCGTAGGCAATGCCCTGGGCCAGCTGCGAAGCGGGTTCGAAGAGAGCCAGTGCCAGCGGCGCGTGGGCCTGTCGCAACACCTGGATCGCTACCAGCACACCGGCCGCGCCACCGCCGATGATCGCCAGGTCCAGTTCGCCATTTCGCGGTGAATCAGTCATGCGCCGATTGTAGGCCATGGCGGGTGACGCACCGGGTTGCCGGAGCGGGCGGTTACAGCGGCGTCACATCAACGCATCGGCCAGCCGCGCGATGCCTTCGCGGCTGCGGCGCCAGGCCGGGCGCCTGCGCCACTGCTCCAGGTCCAGCAGGCGCGACTGGCGCAGGTAGTCGTCCTCGATGGCGCACAGCTGCTGCACCAGCGCGCGGTCGTAGCAGATCAGGCCGATCTCGGCATTCAGCGCAAAGGAGCGGATATCCATGTTGATCGAGCCGAGCACGGCGATGTCCTCGTCCACGCTCATGTGCTTGGCGTGCAGGAACTGTGGCTCGTACAGGGCGATCTGCACGCCACTGCGCAACAGCTCGTCGTAGTACGCCTCCTGCGCCCACGAGGTCAGCCGCTGGTTGTTGCTGGCCGACAGGATCAGCTGCACCTGCACGCCGGACAGCGCGGCGATGCGCAGTGCGCTCAGCGTCGCTTCGTCGGGCACGAAATACGGGGTGACCATCACCAGCCGCCGCCGCGCCAGGTGGATCAGCGCCGCCACCGCATCGCGCGCGTTGCTGTACGGGTAGGCCGGGCCGCTCGGCAGCAGCTGCGTGGCGATGTCATCGCCACACACCGGCACATCGGCGATGACATCCAGGCGCTGCCCGGTTTCCATGTACCAGTCGCTGGCAAACACCGCCTCCAGGTGGGCCACCGCCGGGCCGCGCACGCGCGCGACCAGTTCGCGGTTGGGGTGGCCGGGCACGAAGCGGGGGCCGGCCAGGTTCTGCGAGCCGATGTAGGCCACTTCGTTGTCGATGACCGCGATCTTGCGGTGGTTGCGCAGGTCCATGCGCCCGCTGCGGCGCCAGCGCAGGCCACCGGGCAGCATCGCCCGCACTTCGATGTCACGCGCCTGCAGGCGCTTGCGATAGGCACGCAGGCCACGCTTGGCACCCACCGCATCCAGCAGCACGCGGCACTGCACGCCACGCGCGGCGGCGCGCTGCAGCGCTTCGACGATGGCCTCGCCCACGGCGTCGTCGAACATCAGGTAATACAGCAGATGGACGCGGTCCTCGGCCTGGTCGATGTCGGCGATGAGGGTGTGCAGCGATTCGTCGTAGTCGGTGAGCAGATCGACCGCGTTGCCGTGCACCGGCATGAAATCGCCCTGGCGCTGCACCAGCGGCACGATCTCGGCGCAGGCGGTGTCGGCCTTCGGCGTCCAGCGCAGGCGGCGCTGCAGCGCCTGTTCCTCGCGGATGACCTGCGACGCCTCGGCCTGCCGGCGGATGCGCTCGCGCGACAGCCATGGGTGGCCGAACAGCAGGTACAGCGGCAGACCCAGCAGCGGCACGAAGCCGACCAGCAGCAGCCAGCTGCGCGCGGCCCCTGGCGTGGTGCGGGTGGGGATCCAGCACAGCGCGACCAGCCGGATCAGCCAGTCGATCAACAGCAGGTACGAACCCAGCAGCCACTCGAACAGCATCGCGTCGCCCGTCGGGAGGTGTGGGGGCCATTCTGCCCAGCCTTCCGGCGACGTGCCAACCAACGGTTGGCACCCACCGGGTTGGGAGAGCGTGCCGACCAACGGTCGGCACCTACCGGCACCCGCCACAGGACTACCGGGCACAAAAAAACCCGCCACGAGGGCGGGTTCTTTCGGAAGCGACCAGCAATCCTTGCGGATTACTTGATCTTGCCTTCCTTGTACGGGACGTGCTTGCGCACGACCGGATCGTACTTGGAGAATTCCATCTTCCCCGGGGTGTTCTTCTTGTTCTTGTCGGTCGTGTAGAAGTGACCGGTACCAGCGGTCGAAATCATACGGACCTTATCGCGCTTGCCTGCCATGATCGTCTACTCCTCAGACCTTTTCGCCGCGCGCACGCAGCTCAGCCAGAACGGAATCGATACCGTTCTTGTCGATGGTGCGCAGTGCATGCGCGGAAACACGAAGCTTCACCCAGCGGTTCTCGCTGGCAACCCAGAAGCGGCGCTCGTGCAGATTCGGCAGGAAACGACGACGGGTCTTGTTGTTGGCGTGCGAGACGTTGTTACCCGTCTGCACTCGCTTGCCGGAAACCTGGCATACGCGGGACATTGCGCACCTCGATAGTAAGTTGTGTCAGCCCGTAGCCCGGGAGACGGCGGCCTCGGTGGTTGCCCACCACACGTCAAGAGAATCAAAGGGTTACGCTGGCGTTGGGCGGCCGGGGACGTGCTCCCGGGGGCGCCGCCCGGTAGAAAACCGGACACAGCGAGCCGCGCATTATGCACGGGTTCAAGCACTTGCGCAAGTTACCCACAGGCGCGGGTCAGGGCGTGGCGATGAACAAGCCGCCCGAGCCGGGCGCCCGCTGCAATGCGTCGGGGCCCAGCCGCGCCCGTGCCGTGGTGATGAACAGGCGCCCATCCGGGGCGAAACACAGTGCACCCACGTGCGGCGCCGGTACCGCCAGCCGCCGCTGTACCGCGCCGTTGGCCGCCAGCTCCAGCACGCAGGCCCCGCCCCACATCGCCACCCACAAGCTGCCCTGCGGCGACAACGCCAGCCCGTCGGGCTTGCCTGGTTCGCCAAGGAAATCGGTGACCACCCTGGGTTCGCCCAGGGTGCCTGCGGCCACATCGGCCGGGTAGGCCAGCAGGGTGCGGGCCAGGGTATCGATCACGTACAGGGTATCGCCCTCCGGGCTGAACACCATGCCGTTGGCCACCCCCAGGCCTTCGGCCACACGCCGCACCGGCGCATCCACCGCTGCTGCATGGAACAGTGCGCCACGGCCGCCCAGCAGGCCGCGGTGCATCGACCCGGCCCACAGGCCACCGCGCGCATCCACGGTCATGTCATTCAGGCGGCAACCGGCGCCCACATCGATGGTCGGCCCGGGCTGCAGGCCACCGTCATCGGCAATCCGCACGAAGTGCGTTTCACCGTTGCCGACCAGGCCCTGCGGCGTCACTGCCAGCGACCAGACCGGCTCGGACAGTGGCGTGCGCGAGCAGGCCTGGCCATCCCAATGCAGCAGGGCCGGTGCGGTCGGCTCGACCCAGGCCACGCGGCCATCGTCCAGCACGACAGGCGACTCCCCCACCAGCGTTCCGGCATCGCAGACCAGGCGCACGCCGCTGGCGGGTACCGCCCGCAGCGCCTGCAACCAGTGCCGCGCGCGTCGACCCACCTCGTCCGCGGCGCGACCGGGGCGATACAGGTCGGTACCGATGCCCACCGCACGCACGCCTGCCTGCCACAGCGCAGGCAGCGCATCGGTGGTGAACCCGCCCACGGCTACCAGCCGCGCCTGCGCCGGCAACACCGCCGACAGTGCCGCAAGCCGTGGTGCGGAATCGTGCGCCGGAAACGCCTTCAGGTAGCGCGCGCCTGCGGCCAGCGCGGCAAACGCCTCGGTGGCGGTGCTGAAGCCGGGCATCGGCTCCATGCCGTGCGCGCGTGCTGCGGCGATCACCTCCGGGTTGGTGTTGGGCGATACGCAGAAGCGGCAGCCGGTGGCGGCCAGGGCTTCGACCTGGGCCACCTCCAGCACGGTGCCCGCACCCACCCACAGGCGGTCGCCGAAATGCGCGGCCAACAGGGCGATGGTGGCCAGCGGGTCCGGCGAATTGAGCGGGACTTCGGCCAAGCGCACGCCGGCATCCACCAGGGCCTGGCCGACAGTCAGCGCCTCGGCACCGGTCAGCCCGCGCAGGATGGCTACCAGCGGTGTGTGTTCGATGGCCGCATCGAAGGCGGCGGCGTGTGCGGTGTTCATGGCGTTACCTGTGCGGCCCGGTGCAGGGCGAGGAAGCCGCGGGTCACGGCATCGTGGGACAGCAGCGTGCGTGCACTGCCACCCAGGGCATGCACGGCGGCGGCGTACAGCGCGCACACCGGCGCAGCACCGACCATCGGCAACGGCACCTGCAGCGCAGTGGGCCACAGCCGGCGCACGTCGGCCAGCTCGGCGCCGATCAGCACACCGCGCAGCCACGAGGCACCGTCTGCACGCGGCAGCTGGCCACGGATCACCCGCGCGCGCGCGCCAAACAGCAGACTGCCCAGTCCCAGCCCGCCCGCATGGCCGTGCTGCAGGCCATCGAAGAAGGCCGCGCCTTCCACGGCAGGGCCATCCACTACCGACGCCAGCAGCCCGGTAGCGGTAAGGCGGTCGAAGATTTCACCCGACATCGCGGTGAGGAAGGACACCACCGCCCCGCCCTGCAGCTGCACCCACTTGCTGTGCGTGCCAGGCAGCGCCACCAGCCCATGCAGCGGCAGTGCGCCACCGGCCAGCAGGCCGAGCAGCTCGGTTTCCTCGCCACGCATGATGTCCGGCGCGTCGTCCTGCACACGCTGGCAAGCCAGCCCGGGCACGATGGCCACCGGCACCTGGCCGATGCGGGTGTGGTGCAGCTGCGCGGCCAGCCGCTGCGGCGTGGCCGGGCAATCAGCGTAGCCGGCATCGCTCCAGCCGATGTTCGAGCCGACCATGCCACAGGCATACACCGCCGCCGCGCCGGGCCAGGCGGTCACGGTCTGTTCCAGCAGGGCCTGCATCTGCGCGCGGTCCAGCCCGGCGATGCCGCGTGGCTGTTCCACGCTGTCCAGCACCCGCCCATCGGCGGCGATGAGGAAGGCACGGAAGTTGCTGCTGCCCCAGTTGATGCCGATGATCAGTGCGTCGTTGTCGTGCATGCTCATCGGCGCGTCACTCCGGCGCCACCATCCAGCGGCACGACCGCGCCGGTCATCCAGCCGCTGCGCGGTGAGGCGAGGAACAGCGCGAGTTCTGCCGCATCGGCTGCGCTGCCCAGGCGCTGCAGCGGATGCCGCTGCACGTTGCGTGCAAGGGCCGCGGCGGGATCATCGCTGCGTGCGAACGAGCCCTGCAGCATCGGCGTATCCACCGATGCCGGCGCGATCGCGTTGACCCGGATGTTCGCTTCGGCCAGTTCCAGCGCTGCGGTACGTGCCAGCGATTCCAGCGCCGCCTTGGACGCCGCGTAGGCTGCCAGCCCAGGGGTGGCGTAGCGCGCGTTGATGGAGGACAGCAGCACGATGCTGCCGCCCCCATTCGCACGCAGGCCAGCCAACGCATGGCGCATCAGCCGGCGCGCACCCAGTACGTTCACCGCATGCACCTGCTGCCAGAGCGCGTCGTCGTCAGCCCAGGTATCAGCCGGCGGGCACCAGCCCGCGCAGTGGATCAGCGCATCCAGCGGCTGGCCCAGATGTGGCGCCAGCGCGGCATCGACCGCGTCGGCGTCGGCCAGGTCGGCCCGTACCTGCGTGGTCGCTGCTGGCACCGGCTCGCGATCCAATGCCAGCACGTTGGCGCTCTGCGCCTGCAGCTGCGCCAGTACCGCCGCGCCGATGCCACTGGCCGCCCCGCTTACCCAGACATGCCTGCCCTGCCACTCACCCTGCATTGCGTCGTTGCCCATGCTCAGAACCGGTAGGTAAGGCTGGCCTTGTACGAGCGACCGAACACCACGTTGGTGCGCAGGCCCTCGTCGTAGCCGTCGAAGGTGCGCTGCTCGCTGTCCAGCAGGTTGTTGGCTTCCACCTTCAGCGACAGGCGGTCGCTGAAATCGTAGCTCATCGACGCCGACAGATCCTTGTAGGTGTCGTTGAAGATGCCGGTAGCCGCGCTGGACAGGCCGACCAGGTACTCATCGCGCCAGTTGTAGGCCACGCGGATGCCGAACGGGCCGTTCTCGTAATAACCGATCAGGTTGGCATTGTTCTTCGACAGCCCCGGGAAGGTCATCGCATTGCCGTTGACGTCGGTGATCGGGGTTTCCGAGTCGATCCACGTGTAGGTGGCGACCACACCGAAGCCATCGAGCATGCCGCTGAACGGCACCTGCGCCAGCAGCTCGACGCCCTTCACCTTGGCCTTGTCGCCATTGATCTTGCGCAGCACCAGGTAGTTGATGTTGTTGTAGGTTTCCGCGCTCTGCCGCTGCACGATGAAGGTCGACACATCCTTGTAGAACAGGCCGGCTGAGAGCAGGCCTTGGCCGCCGTAGTACCACTCCAGCGACAGGTCGTACTGGGTGGCCTTGAACGGATCCAGGTCTGGTGCACCGCCGGTGCCGGTGCCCGGCGACGTCTGCACGCCGTTGCCATCGAACACGGCGTTGTTGTTGAGCGTCACGCCGTTGTTGAGGTCTTCGGTGTTGGGGAACGCTACAACCTTGGCCGCGCCACCACGCAGCACCAGGCTGTCGGTGATCTGCAGCTTGGCCACCGCCGAGGGCAGGACTTCGCGGTCGTCACGGTCGAAGGTGGACGGGGTGAGCGTGCCGTTGCCGCTGATCAGGTTGCCGCGCGAGGTCATGTCACGACCGACGAAGCGCACGCCGACATTGCCGCCCAGCGCCATGCCGGCCACGTCGGTATCCCAGTTGAGCTTGGCGTAGGCCTCGAGGAAATCCTCGTCCAGGCGGAAGGTTGCCGCGTAGGCCAGTGCGTTGTTGCGCGGGTCCAGGCACTGCGCGTTCTGCGAGATCTGCGGCACGGTGGTGAAGCTTTCACAGCCACCGAAGGTGCTGCGGAACGCGCCGAGGTAGTCGCGCGGCAGGCCGTTGAATTCACCGGGCAGGAAATCGTTGTTGCTGTAGACGCGGATGTACGGCGCCATCTGCGTGACCGGGATGCCACCGGCCGGGCGGATGTCCGCACGCAGCGGATCCTGCAGGCTCTCCAGGCGGCTGAAGCGGGCGCCGAAATCCAGCGAGCGCAGCGGGCCGTCATCGAAGGCCAGGCTCCAGTCGCTGCGCAGCGCGCGCGAGTCGGTCCTGGCCCGCCAGTAGTTGTCGAACATGATGGTCATGCGCCACTGCGCTGGATCGGTCACGTCCACGCCGCTGACGTTGAAACTGCCGAAATTGCCGCTGCGCAGGTCGAAGTCGGTCACCGAGGTCAGACCGGCCATCGGCGCCAGGCGCATGTAGCGCTGGTCGTACTTGGCAGTGGAACGGCCCCAATCCAGTTCCACCGAACCATCCAGCCGTTCGCCGACGCGGAAGCTGGCGCGCAGCGCGCTGGAGATCGTGTCCGAATTGATGTCGGCCGCTTCGGAGTTGAGCAGCACGGTACCGGTGGAGCGGCCAGCCAGCAGGATGTCGTGGTCGGAGTAGACCGCGTTGCTCAGGCCTGCGGATGGGTTGAAGGCAATCCAGTAGCGGTCACGCTCGGCCTTCTGCCGCGAATAGAACGTGTCCCAGGTCAGTTCCACGCCATCGCTCGGGCGCCACTGCAGCACGGTGCTGACGCCCACCTTGGTGCGGTCGTCGTCGATGTTCTGCGCGCGCATGTCGGTGCTGCCGAAGCGGGTGGTACCCGGGCTCGCCGGGTCGGTGTAGCGGGCATAGCCGGAGAACGTATCCAGGCCCTGCTGCACCACGTTGCGGCGGCCGTAGGTGGCCGAGACCAGCGCGCCGAAGCGGCGGTCATCGCTGCGCCGCGACACCAGGCCGAAGGCATTGTGGCCCCAGGAATCGGCCATCTCGTCATAGGTGCCGGCCACGCTCACCACGTTCTGCTCGGCATCACCGGACAACGGCTGTCGGGTATGGATGTCGACGATGCCACCGAGGCCACCGCTGAGCTGGTCGGCACCGGCCAGCTTGGTCACCTCCAGCCGCGAGATCAGCTCCGACGGCACCAGCGAAAGCAGGCCGTAGGTGGAGGTGGCCAGCTGGTCCAGGCCGTTGCCGCCGCGGCCGGTGGCATCGACGATCTGCCGCCCGTTGTAGAGCAGGACATTTTCCTTCAGGCCGCGCACCAGGATGTCACTGCCCTCGCCCATGCCGCGCTCGAGCTGCACGCCGGCCACGCGGCCCAGCGACTCGGCGACGTTGGTGTCGGGCAGCTTGCCGATGTCGTCGGCGACGATCGCATCGACGATCTGCGCCGAGTCGCGTTTCAGGTCACGCGAGGCTTCCAGACTGCCGCGGATGCCAACGACGCTGACGGCATCCAGGGTCTGCGCCTGCTGCTGGCCGTCGCCTGTGGTGGTGGCCGGGGCCGTGTCCTGCGCCGATGCCAGCATGGGCATCAGCAGGCAGGTCCCCAGAGCGGTGAACAAGGTCGAACGTGGAAAACGATGCATGGATCGGGCCCTCTCCCAAGGTTGGGACCCAGGCGGCACCGACCGGGGCCGGCGCGGACCCTCCGTCCGCTGCCCCACCCCACCCCGCTTGCCGAACTGCCACCTGGATCCAGCGCTTTTCCGGTCGTTGCTGCTGCACTGCGACTTGGCAGTGGTGTAGCTAATATAGCAATATGTTTTGGCCGCGCACGCTGCAATGCAGCGAAGAATGACGGTTCCTTCGCGGCCCCAGCGGGAACCTCCCCTTCATGGTGTTGCTACACATGGCACACCCTTTCCACAAGGATCCGGCGCAATGGCCGCTCTGCAAGGTGTCTTCCCGATTCTTCCCACGATCTTCGATGCCCAGGGCGCCGTGGACGAGACCGCAACCCAGGGAGTGTTCGAGTACCTGCTGGCCGCCGGTGCCGCCGGCGTGGTGTTCCCCGGCCTGGCCAGCGAGTACGACATGCTGGACATGGAGGAACGCCTGCACCTGACCGCCTGCATCGGCCGCTGGAACAACGGCCGCGTGCCGTTCATCGTCGGTGGCAGTGCGAAGACGCTGGACGATGCCGTGCGCCTGACCCGTGCCGGCGGCGAAGCAGGCGCAGCGGCGGCGATGGTGCTGACCCCGCACGCGCTGGCCGGTGACAACGAAGGCATGGCGGCGTTCTTTGCGCGCCTGGGCGCCGAATCCGGCGTGCCGATCATGCTGCAGAACGCACCGCCGCCGATGGGCGTGGGGCTGGGCGTGGATGCGCTGCTGGCGCTGGCCACCCAGGTGCCGGCGATCGCCTACGTCAAGGAAGAAACGATGCCGTCCGGGCATCGCATCACCGCGCTGTCCGAACGTGCTGGCGATGCCGTGCAGGCGGTGTTCGGTGGCGCGGGCGCGCGCTACGTGCTGGACGAGCTGGCACGCGGTGCGGTGGGCACCATGCCGGCCTGCGAGATCACCGAAGTGCACGTGGCGATGCTGGCCGCGCATGCCGCCGGTGACCACGAGCGCGCGCGCGTACTGTTCGAACGCACGCTGCCGCTGCTGAGCATGCAGGCGGTGTTCCGCTGGCGGCTGACCAAGGCCGTGCTGCTGCGCCGGGGCATCATCGACTGCGAGCATGTACGCGCGCCCGGCCCGGCGCTGGATGCCTGGGACCGCCGCGAACTGGATACCCTTTTGTCCCGCATCGCCGACCTGCTGCCGCTGGACGTTGTGCCCGGTCGCCCACAACGGACCCCTGCATGAGCGCCGTCACCCGCGTCGAGACCTTCATCCTCACCGTGCCACGCAGCACGCCCTACCTGGGGCCACTGGGTGCCGGGGAAAGGGTCAACGAGCGTGGCTACCTGGTGCGCCGGGGCAACGGCACGCTGTACCCGACCGTGGACCGCTCGGTGCTGGTACGGGTGACCACCGCCGACGGCGCCGTTGGCTGGGGTGAGACGTACGGCATCTGCGCACCGCGCGCGACCTGCGAAATCATCAACGACCTGCTGGCACCGGAGCTGCTGGGCCGCGACCCGGAAGACGTCGAGGCGATCTGGGACGACCTGTACGGCCTGATGCGCGTGCGCGGCTGCGGCAGCGGTTTCCACACCGATGCCATCGCCGCGCTGGACATCGCGCTGTGGGACCTGCGCGCGCGCGCCGCGGACCAGCCGCTGTGGTCGCTGCTGGGAGAGCGGCGCCACGAGCGCATCGCCGGCTACGTGTCCGGCCTGCCCGCGGCCACGCTGGAGGAGAAGGTGGCCATGGCGCGCACGTTCCAGCAGCAGGGCCATACCGCCTTCAAGGTGCACGCGGTGGTCAGCCACGACGGCATTGCCGAAGAGATGGCGGCGCTGCGCCAGGCACTGGGCGCGGACGCCCAGCTGATGGTCGACCTGCACTGGAAGTTCGACCTTGAAGGCGCGCTGCAGCTGGCCCACCAGCTGCAGCCGGTGGGGCTGACCTTCATCGAGGCGCCGCTGAAGCCGGAAGACGTGCCTGGACTGGTCGCGCTGGGCCAGCAGAGCCCGATTCCGGTGGCTGCAGGCGAAGAGTGGCCGACAGAATACGTGGCGAGGCCGCGCGTGGAAGGTGGAAGCCTGGCCTACGTGCAGCCGGAGATGGGCCACACCGGCATCACCCAGTTCCTGCGCATCGCCCGCCTGGCCGCCGCCCACGGCGTGCAGGTCGCACCGCACGCCACCATCGGCGGCGGCATCTTCATGGCGGCCAGCCTGCATGCATCGGCGGTGGTCGAAGGGCTGTGGCGGCACGAGTGGCAGCACTCGATCTTCTCGCGCTCGGTGCAGATGCTGGACACCGACATGGCCTACACGCAGGACGGCTATCGGCTGCCCAGCGGCCCAGGCCTGGGTGCCACGCCCAACGCGATGTTCTGGCAACACGCCGAAGCCGTGGGCTGACCCGGCTTGGCCTCTGTAGCGTCGAGCCATGCTCGACGCTACAGAGACACGTGGTTATGCCGCCTGCTGCCCTACAAGGGTCATCGGCGAGCGACGTGCCTGGCGCAGTGCGATCCAGGCCAGCACCACCGCGATCGGGTGCAGCACCGCCATCAGCACGAACGCGCGGTCGAAGTTGCCACCGGCCACCAGGTGCCCCACCACCTGCGCCGACACCATGCCGCCCAGCGCACTGCCGCAGCCCACCAGCCCCGCCACCGAAGCGATGTAGCGCGACGGGAACAGGTCCACCGTCATCGTGGTCAGGTTGATCTGATAGGTGAGGTGGGCAAACGTGACCAGGCAGGCCAGCCCCAGCAGCACGGGGATCGGCGGATGCAGGGCCACGAAGATGCCGACCGGTGCCAGGCACGCCGCGCCGATCATCGTGCGCAGGCGGGCCTGCACCGGGTCCATGCCACGCTTCACCAGGCCGCCGGAAATCAGGCCACCGCCGACGCTGCCGATGTCGGCGGCCACGTAGACGATCCAGGCCAGCGACGCGACCGCCATCAGGCTCATGCCGCGCGCATCGCCCAGGTATTTGGGGAACCAGAACAGGTAGAAGTACCAGACCGGGTCGGCCACGGCGCGCGAGGCGACCAACGCCCATACCGTACGGTCGCGCGCCAACCGGCCCCAGACCCCTTTCATGCTCGGCGGCGTCGGTGCGGCCACGGCCTCGTCGGATGGAGACGCAACCGAAGCGCTGGCGGCCACTGCGGTCGACTGCTTGCCGGCGCCGCGCGGGTAGGCCCACCACCAGCCGATCATCCACACCAGCCCGGCCAGGCCGGTGATCCAGAATGCCGCGCGCCAGCCGTAGGCGATGGCGATGCCGCCGATCAGCGGCGGTGCCAGGGTGGCGCCGATCATCGCGCCGGCGGTGTACAGGCCCAGGGCAAGGCCACGCTGGCGCGGCGGGAACTGTTCGGACACCACCTTGGTGCCGACCGTGTAGTTGCCCGGCTCGCCCAGGCCCAGCGCGAATCGCGCCGCGCCCAGTTCCACCGCACTGCGTACGAAGCCGGTAGCGATGTTGGCCAGCGACCACCAGCCCACGAACAGCAGCAGCGCCACCCGCGCGCCCAGCCAGTCGGTGATGCGCCCGGCCATGACATAGGCGGCGGCATAGGCGAACAGGAACACCTGCACCACCCGCGCGTACTCGATGTCGGACATGTCCAGGTCGGCCTGGATGGTCGTGGCCAGGATCGACAGCGCCTGCCGGTCCAGGTAGTTGATGACGGTGGAAAAGAACAGCAGTCCCAGCAGGACCCACTTGGTCTTGCCCGACCCGCTCACGCGCTCCACCGCTTGGCCATCGACGACACCTCCCCATCGGAAGGCTGCAACGTATTGCTATTGTAGCAACAGGTCAAGTCGCACTGCGGCAGCCCTGTCGCGGTGCCTCAGCCTATCTCCGCCGCCGCCGTGCGCAGGGCCGCGACCAGTTCCGCAGTGGCCGATTCGGGGATCCAGCCGGACATGGCGATGCCGGCGTGGACCGGGTCGCCCATGGCGATGGCGACGATGTGGTGGTCACGTTCGTCGGCGACGTGCACCCGGGCATGGCCCTGCGCACGGGTCACTGCCAGGGTCGCCAGCAGCTGCTCGATGCCCTCGGGGAACATCGGGATCGGCTTGTCCTGGTAGATCTCGCGCACTTCGTCATCGCTCAGCTGCGCCAGCAGCACGATGCCGATGCCGCTGGTGGTGGCCGGCAGCAGGCCGATGCGGCCCAGGCCCCGTGCCGCCTCGATGCCCGGCGGCGCATGGAACAGGTAGCTGACGCTGTCGTTCCACAGCACGCCCAGTGCCACGGTGTGGCCGAAGCGGCGCAGGCTTTCCAGCACCGGCAGCGCGCGACGGATCAGACCGGAAGCGAACAGGCTCTGCGCGGCCAGCACGTGCATGCCCGGGCCGGCGGTGTACTTGCGGTCGGCGGTCTGCCGTGCGATGCCCAGATAGGCCAGGGTCTTGAGCAGGCGGTTGACCCGCGTCGGGTTGGCGTCGAGCTGGCGGGCCAGTTCACGGCAGCCCACCGGCTCGGGCGACGACGCCAGTGCCTGAAGGGTGGCGATGCCGTCGATCAGGCTCTGGTTGGGCTGGGCATTGGGCTTGGTTCGCATGCAGGAAGCGTACTGGCCGGGCCCGTGCAATGCCACCAATAGCAACACGCGGGTGCATTCGCGCGGCCTTCTGCGACCTGCGGCGATACTGACAGCCCCACCCGCGAAGCCCCCGATGCGACTGCTGGCCGTGACCTATGGAACCGAAGGCGACACGCGCCCCCTGGTGATGCTGTGCCATGGGCTGCGCAAGGCCGGCCACGAGGTGCTGCTGCTGGCCGAGCAGGGCACGCTGGGCAGCGCGCGCGAACTGGGCGTGCCGCACGCGGCGCTGGAAGGCGACATCCACGACGAAGTGGTCGCGCTGGTGGCGCGCGGCAACAATCTGGCCGCCGCCTCGCGCGGGCTGGCGCGGATGGCCGGCCGCCACGTGCCGGCCTGGATGGCGCAGGCCGATGCGGCCACCGCCGGCTGCGATGCAGTGCTGACCGGCGGCCTGGCCGCGCTGGTGGGCCTGAGCGTGGCCGAGCGGCACGGCCTGCCGGCCATTGGCACCGGGATGATCCCGCTCACCCCGACGCGCGCCTTTGCCTCCCCCTTCCTGCCACCGATGCCGCTGCCGGGCGTGCTGCGCCGGGCCAGCTACGGGCTGGTCAACCAGGCGGTATGGCGCACCTTCCGCAGGCCGATCAACGCCGCGCGCGCCGGCCTGGGGCAACCGCCGCGCCGCACGCTCTGGTCCGGGCTGCCGATGCTGTACGGCATCTCCCCGCAGCTGCTGCCGCCGCCTGCCGACTGGCCGGCCGACCATGTGGTGTGCGGGCAGTGGCGGATGCCGGAACAACCGTGGTCGCCACCCGCCGACCTGCAGGCCTTCCTCGATGCCGGGCCCGCGCCGGTCTATCTCGGCTTCGGCAGCATGACCGGCTTCGACCGCGAGCGTGTGCTGCCGGCCTTGCTGCAGGCGCTGGCGCCGCGCCGCGTGCTGCTGTTTCCGGGCTGGGCCGGGCTGCCGGCAGGTGCGCTGCCAGCGAACGTGTTCGTGCTCGGTCCGACCCCGCATGAAGCACTGTTCCCACGCTGCGCGCTGGCCATCCACCATGGCGGCAGCGGCACCACGCATTCGGCGTGCCGCGCCGGCATTCCTTCGCTGGTGATGCCGTTCGCGGCCGATCAGTTCTTCTGGGCGCGGCGCCTGCAGGCGCTGGGGGTCGCGCCGGCGCCACTGTCACCGAAGCGGTTGCATGCGGCCACGCTGGCGGCAGCGATTGCGTTCGCCGAGGACAGCGTTACGCGTGCACGTGCGGCAGCACTGGGCGCGGCGATGGCCAGCGAGGATGGCGTGGGCACTGCAGTCGCCGCGATTGACGGAATTCAACCTTACCGCCCGCCTGACGTTGCTGTAGAACGTTGAACAGGCTTTGCCAGACCCTTGCCCAGCCCATGAAATTCCAGGGTGAGCACAACACACGGACGTTTGGCCAACCATAAAAAACCCCGGACCCATCACTCACGAGAAGCATGTGAGGAGAGGAGTTAGCCGGGGTATGCGCTGGCGATGCTAGGGGAAGATCACATCATGTTCAAGAGTCCCTATTGGGCATCGCTCATCGATGTGAAAGCCGCTGACGGGGTGGTGGCGGCAGTGTCATCGGTCAGGTTGGCATCTTACGGCTTGCCAACTGCATCCGCCGTCGCCGTTGTGGTCAATCCCGTCAATCAAGCACCCGCGAGTGCGCTGGGATCTGCGCTGGCCGAGGCCTTGAACGCCCGGCAGGAATCTGCCACCGCCGCCCAGTCCCAAGGGGCGGCACCCGAAGCCCGCTCATATGGAAATGCGGGCATCGAGGCCGTAGCAAGGCACGCCAGGAACATGATGCTGTGCGAGGCGATGTATCCAGTGCTTCATATGCTGGAGGTAGTGATGCGCAACAGCATCCACAACGCTTTCAGCCAGCACTTCGGGGCGCCCGATTGGTATGAACAGACTTGGCTCAATGCGAACCATGCAGCCATGGTCCTGGATGCAAAAGCAAAGCTCTCAAAGCGCAACAAACCCCATGATCCGGATCGAGTAGTTGCAGAGCTCGGCTTCGGCTTCTGGTGCGGGATGTTTCACTTCGCCTATGAAAATGGAAGAAGGGCAGCCTGGCCTGCTCTCCTCGGTTCTGTTCTGCCTGGCGTCCCCAAGTCCTGGAGAACCAGGGCAAAGGTTCAACGTCGCGTCGAAAGCGCTCGTGCCCTGCGAAATCGCGTGTTCCACCATGAGCCCATCACCTTTCATCAGGATCTGCGGGAGAAACACAGACATCTGGTGGAAGTTCTTGGCTGGTTCTCAACAGAGGCCCGGCAACACATTGAGCAGATCTGCAGGTTCAATCATGTCCATGACGACAACCTGTCTTTGCGTTCCCCTGCAGACGCCTAGAGCCGGCCGCCAAGGCGTCATCAACGCAGGTGCGGAATCACCTGGGCCAGCAGATGCGCATCCTTCAGCGCGCCATGCAGGCCGCGATTGCCGGGAATGCGCAGGCGCTGCAGCACGTCGTCCAGCTTGTTGCCCTGCCCAGGCCAGCGCCCACGCGCCAGCTTCAGGCTGCAGGTGATGCGGCAGTACTGCGCCAGGCTGCCGGGCAGGCCGGCCAGGCGCAGCTCGTTGTCGAGGAAGCCCACATCGAAGGTGGCGTTGTGCGCGACCATCTCGCTGCCACGCAGGAATTCCAGCAGCTCGGCGGCCTTGCTGGAAAACAGCGGCTTGCCCACCAGCATCGCATCGCTGATGCCGTGCACGCGCTGCGCACCCCAATCCACCGCGCGTTGTGGCTGCAGGTAGGTGTGGAACTGGCGACCGGTGAGCTGGCCATCGATCAGTTCCACCGCGCCGATTTCGATGACCCGGTGGCCCATGCGATGGGAGATGCCGGTGGTTTCGGTATCCAGTGCGACGATGCGGCTCATGCGTGTGGCGGTTTCCTGGTGCGTGCAGTGATGATTTTCGCATGCCCGGTGCGTGTCACCCCAACGCCTCCACCGCCCAGTCAATGAACACCCGCAGGCGCTGGCTCATGTGCCGGTTCGGCGGAAACATCACGTGCATCGGCATCGGTGGCAGCTGCCAGTCCTGCAGCACCGGCCGCAGCTCGCCAGTGGCCACATGCGGTTCGGCCATGTAGCTGGGCAGCGCGACCACGCCCAGGCCCGCCACGCCGGCGGCGAGGTAGGCATTGCCATCGTCGAAGCCCACCGCATGGCGGCCCTGCACTTCAATGCGCTCATCACCGCGCTGGGCGATGAACACACGTGCGCGACCGGTGCGCGGGCTGAGGAAGCCGACCATGTGATGGTCCGGCCCTTCCAGTGCGCTCGGGTGCGTGGGCACGCCGAAGCGCTGCAGGTAAGCGGGGCTGGCGTGGAAGCCGATCGACAGGCTGGCCAGCGGCCGCGCCACCAGCGCCGGATCGGCGGGTGCACCGCCGCGTATCACGCAGTCCACGTTGTCGGCGATGACATCGACCTCGCGATCGCTGACGCCGATGTCCAACTGGATGTCCGGATAGCGCGCATGGAAATCCGGCAACGCCGGCACCAGCCGCAGCCGCGCATACGGGCCGGGCACATCGATGCGCAGGCGCCCACGCGGCTGGCTGGCCGCATCGCCCAGGCCGCCCTCCACCTCTTCCAGCTCAGCCAGCAGGCGCGCGATGCGCGGGTAGTACGCCGCGCCATCGGCGGTGACGCTGACCCGCCGCGTGGTGCGGTTGAGCAGGCGCAACCGCAGGTGCGCTTCCAGCTGCTGCACCAGCTGGGTGACCGTGGTGCGGCTGATCTGCAGGGTCTGCGCGGCGCGGGTGAAGCTGCCGGTTTCCACCACGCGGGCGAAGGCGCGCATTGCCTCGAAACGGTCCATGGGCCGGCCGGGATTGTTTGGAATTGGCAATCAATCTAGGCCGATCATCGCTGTTTATCCAGACAGATCCGGTGCGGAAGATGGGAACCTCCCGCTTGGAGCCCCCCATGACGCACCGTGATGTCGTTTTTCCCGCCGGCCGACAGGCCCTGTATGAGCGCAACCGCTACTCGCCCGCCATCCGTTCCAATGGCTTCCTGTTCGTCTCCGGCCAGGTCGGCAGCCGCGAGGACGGCTCGCCCGAGCCGGACTTCGAAACCCAGGTGCACCGCGCCTTCGAGAATCTCAACGCTGTGCTGGCCGCCGCCGGCTGCACGTTTGATGACGTGATCGACGTGACCGTGTTCATGGTCGACCCGGAGACGAACTTCGAGAAGGCGTGGGCGATCGTGCCGGAGTACTGGGGCGAGGCACCGCACCCGACGCTGACGGGTATCGGCGTGACCTGGCTGTATGGGTTCAAGTTCGAGATCAAGGTGATCGCGAAGCTGCCATGACGTCTGCTGTAGAGCCGAGCCCATGCTCGGCTCATGACGGGAAACCAGCCGAACATGGGCTCGGCACCACAGCCCGCAGCCTCAGTCGGGGGCAAATTCCAATGTGCGGCGCCACCGCAATGGTTTCGTCGCACGCGCCGGGTCAGGGCCAAACCGGGTCAGCCGCCCGGCCGCCAGCGCGCGCTCACGCAGGCGCTCGCCGACGCCTTCGGCGGTCTCCACCTCGACATGGGTAACCTGACCTGCGGCATCCACGTCCATCGCCCAGACCAGCTTGCCCACCCACTCGGCCGGCGGAACGGAGGCGTCGTAGTTCGGCCGTCCTGCCACGTAGGGCTGGTCATGCCGCAGGTACAGGGGCGACGCCTCCAGCGTCGGATCCACGCGGATCTGCGCGCTGCCACGGCGCCCATCCCCCAGCACGGCATCGATGGTCCACATCCCGGCCACACCGGTCCTGCCAAGGTCAGCGGCATAGCACTTCTTGCGGCCCCGGTAGTCCTCGTGGGCCGTGCGCGAGACCTGCACGCCCTTGGCATCACGGATGTCGATGTGCAGGCCCGCCACGTCGGTATCGACGAGATTGGCGGCCACACAGATGCGGTGATCGTGGTGGCCATCGGCAATGAACAGCTGGGTCTGCGAGCGTGCGAGGGCATCTGCCGGCGTCGGCGCCCACAGGAATTCCACGTAGACATCCTCGGCGGCGACTGCCACGGGACTGGCCAGTATCAGCAGCAGGCCTGCTGCGGCAATGCGTGCGGTCATCGTTCCTTCCCTGGTGACGAATCCCGATCCTCAACGATGGTGCGCGGCGGTGCAACGGTCGCACGGGAGCAGCCGAGCATGGGCTCGGCTCTACAGGGCGTCCCGACAGATCCCCGACCCTGCCATTGATATTGTATCCGGCGAAAACCGCTTGCTAGCCTGCCCTCCATGCGCTGGATCGCCCGCCACCTCCGTTCGACCCTGTTGATGCTGCTGATGGCGGCATTCGTGGTCGTGCCGGTGGCCGACGTGCTGGCCTGTGCGGTGGAGCCGCATGACACGGTCGCTGCCCATGTTGAAGCCGCGGCCGACGACGCAGACGGCGACAGCGACGGCAAGCACACCGGTGCCTGCAGCCATAACCACTGCCACCATTCCAACCTGAGCCTGCCGGCCGGCACCGTTGCCGCCTTCGGCACGCCGCTGCCGGCACGCTGGATGCCGGCCGGTGACAGCGCGGCCTATGCCGTCGCGCAGGATGAACTGAAGCGTCCTCCCCGGGCGTGAGTTGAGCGCGTCCCGCAATCGCGGGCTTCCGTTCCCCTCACCTCCGGATATTTTTCATGTCGAACCTGACACCTCGGTCGCTGCGTGCGGCCGGGCGGGTCATTGCCATGTTGCTGGGCCTTGCCCCGGCAATGCAGGCAATGGCACAAGCCGCCCCTTCCTACGACACCCTGCTTGAACGCCTGGACCAGCTGCCCGGCGCCCGCGTCGGCGCCGCCCTGGCCGAGGCCGCCGACGCGCGTGCCGACCAGGCCCGTGCGTTGCCCAACCCTTCCCTTTCCTGGTCCGCCGAAAACGCCTGGGGCACCGGCTCCTACGGCGGCATGGGCAGGGCCGATACCGTGCTCACCCTGTCCCAGCCGCTGGAAATCTGGGGCCAGCGCGGCGCGCGTGTCCGTGCCGCGCGTGCCGAGGCACAGGCAGCCAACCTGCGGGGTACCCAAAGCCGCAGCGATGTGGCCAGCCAGCTGGCGGCGGTGTACGCACAGGCGGAAAGTGCACTGCGCCGCTACGCCTTGGCCGAAGAGGCGCTGACCCTCACCCGCGATGACGCCAGCGCCGTCAACGCGATGGTCAGGCAGGGCCGCGAACCGCAGCTGCGCGCGGTGCAGGCGCAGAGCGAGGTGGCCAACGCCACCGCCGCGCTGGATGAAGCGCAGGCCTTCCGCGATGCCGCGCTGGCGCGGCTGGCCGGTGCCGCGCTGCTGGATGCGCCGGTGCAGTCGATCGACAGCAGCCTGCTGGACCGCACGCCGCCATTGCCACGCGGAACCGGGGATGCCGCGCTGGCGGTGCGCATTGCCGAAGCCGAAGCACAGGCCAGCACGCGCCTTGTCGAGGTGGAGCGCAAGCGCGCCCTGCCCGACCTCAGCGTGACCGCCGCGCAGACGCGCTTCCGCGAGGATCGCGAACAGGCCTACACGCTGGGGGTGAGCCTCTCCATCCCACTGTTCGACCGCAACCGCGGCGGCATCCGCGCGGCCAATGCCGAACAGCGCGCGGCCGAGGCGCGCCTGGACCAGCAGCGCCGCGACAGCGAGGCCGAACGCCTCTCGGCCGTGGCCGGACTGAAGGCCGCCGGCAGCCGCACACGCGCCGCCGATGAAAGCGTGGCCGCCGCCGAGGAAGCCTACCGGCTGGCCCGCATCGGCTTCGATGCCGGACGCATCTCGCAGCTGGAACTGCGCAGCACGCGCAGCGCCCTCATCGCCGCCCGAGGCACCGCCGTGGATGCGCGCCTGTCGCGCGTCGGCGCCGAAATCGATCTTGCCCGCCTGGAAGGGCGCACCCCGTTCGTGGAGGTTCACTGATGTTTTCCCGCACTGTTTCGTTGCTGTCCGTGGCGCTGTTGAGCGCGCTGCTGGCCGGCTGCACTGGCACTGCACAGGCTCCACCGGCTGCCGCCGACGACGGCCACGGCCATGCGCCGGGCAGCGCTGACGCCACACCCGCCGCCGCAGCCGACGCCGATGAGGGCGTGGTGCAGCTCACGCCGGAACAGATCAAGGCGTCCGCCATCGAGGTGGTCGCCATCGGCCGTGGTGGTGGTGGTTCCACCCGCCTGTCCGGGCGGGTCGAGCCATCGATCGGTGCGCGCGCCTCGGTGGCCTCGACCGTGACCGGCCGCGTCGAACGCGTACTGGTGGCACCGGGCACGGCGGTGAAGCAGAACCAAGCCCTGGCCATCGTGGTCAGCGGTGAGGCGGCCGTGTTCCGCGCCAACGCGCTGGCTGCCGCTGCCGAAGCCAAGGCCGCACGCCTGGCCCACGGTCGTGACAAGGCGCTGGTGGAACAAGGCGTGGTCGCACGCCAGGATCTGGAAACCTCGCATGCACGGGCCATGGCCGCGCAGGCGCAGGCGGACGCCGCACAGGCCCAGGCGGCCGCCAACGGTGCGCCCGATGCCAGTGGCCGCGTGCGCATCACCAGCCCGGTAGCCGGCATCGTCGGCAACGTGCAGGTCACCCCGGGTGGCGTCGTCGCTGCCGGCAGCGTCGTGGCCGATGTCGCCGATCCGGCGATGAACGAACTGGTGTTCACCGCGCCGCCGGCGCTGGCCGCGCAGGTTACGCCGGGCATGACGCTGGAAGTGAGCGTGCCGGGTGGCAGCTTCACCGCCACCGTCACCGGCTCGGCCGCCGATGTGCGCCAGCAGGGCGGCGTCGCGGTGATCCGTGCCATGCCGGTGGACGCTGCGCTGCCGCCGGCCGGTTCGCCGGTATCGGCGGTGGTGGTCACCGAAGGCCAGGACGGCTCGCTCAGCGTCCCCGCCGATGCGGTGCAGAACGTCGATGGCCGCAGCGCGGTGTTCGTCGCCGTCGACGGCGGCTTCAGGGCGCAGCCGGTGCTGGCCGGCCGCCGTGCCGGTGACCGCATCGAGATCCTCGGCGGCCTGACCGGCAACGAGCGCATCGCCGGTGCCAACGCCTTCCTGCTCAAGGCCGAACTGGCCAAGGGCGAAGCCGAGCACGGCCACTGAGGAGGCGACCATGTTCACGCTGATCATTGAAACAGCGGTGCGCCACCGCTGGCTGGTGGTGTTCGCCGCCGCGCTTCTGGCGGCCGTGGGCCTGCTGCAGTTGGGCAAGCTGCCGATCGACGCGGTGCCGGACATCACCAACCGCCAGGTGCAGATCAACACGGTGGCGC
This sequence comes from Stenotrophomonas sp. FW305-3-2-15-E-LB1, assembly GCF_058787375.1. Taxonomy (NCBI): domain Bacteria; kingdom Pseudomonadati; phylum Pseudomonadota; class Gammaproteobacteria; order Lysobacterales; family Lysobacteraceae; genus Stenotrophomonas; species Stenotrophomonas sp. FW305-3-2-15-E-LB1. The sequence goes on along the minus strand of NZ_JBYSZR010000003.1, from coordinate 51,639 downwards.
CGGCGCTGACGCCGGAACAGATCGAGCGGCAGGTGACCTACCCGCTGGAAACCGCGCTGGCCGGCATTCCCGGCCTGACCACCACGCGTTCGCTGTCGCGCAATGGCTTCTCGCAGGTCACCGCGATCTTCACCGATGCCACCGACATCTACTTCGCCCGCCAACAGGTGGCCGAGCGCATGCGCGAAGCCTCCGGTGACCTGCCCGACGGCGCAGCGCCGATGCTGTCGCCGGTCACCACCGGCCTCGGCGAGGTGCTGATGTGGACGGTGGACTTTACCGCGTTCGATCCGGCTACGCTGGCCAGGCCCGGTGAGGCCGGATGGCAGGCCGGTGAGGTCTACCGCACGCCGGAGGGCACCCTGCTGCGCACGCCGGAAGAACGCGCCACCTACCTGCGCACCGTGCAGGACTGGATCATCGCGCCGCAGATGCGTTCCAGCCCGGGGCTGGCCGGTGTCGATAAGGTCGGCGGCTACGTCAAGGAGTACGGCGTGCACCCGGACAGCGCCCGGCTGGCCGCGCACGGCCTCGGCCTGGCGGACCTGGTCACCGCCCTGCAGCGCGCCAACGTACAGGCCGGTGCGGGTTTCGTGCAGCGTGCCGGCGAGGGCCTGGTGGTGCGTGCCGATGGCCTGGCGCTGACCATCGACGATCTGGCGCAGGCACCGGCGGCCACGCGCAACGGCATGGTCGTGCGCGTGGCGGATGTGGCCGAGGTGGCCCTGAGCCGTGCGCCACGCCTGGGTGCGGCCAGCCGCAACGGCCACGAAGCCGTGCTCGGTACCGCGCTGATGATCGCCGGTGGCAACAGCCGCACCGTGGCGCAGGCGGCCGCCGCGCGCCTGCAGCAGGTGAATGCCTCATTGCCGCCGTCCATCGTCGCAGTGCCGGTGCTGGACCGCAGCGAACTGGTCAATGCCACCATCAGGACCGTGGCGAAGAACCTCACCGAGGGCGCGCTGCTGGTGGTGGTTGTGCTGTTCCTGCTGCTGGGCAACCTGCGCGCGGCGGCGATCACGGCGCTGGTGATTCCGCTGTCGTTCCTGTTCGCGGTGATCGGCATGAACCGCTTCGGCATCAGCGGCAACCTGATGAGCCTGGGCGCGCTGGACTTCGGCATCCTGGTGGACGGCGCGGTGATCGTGATCGAGTCCACGCTGCTGATGCTGGGCCAGCGCCGCGCTGAACTGGGGCGTGCGCTGACCGCGATGGAGCGCCTGCGCGTGGCCGCCGATTCGGCAATGAAGATGGCGCGGCCGGCGGCGTTCGGCCAGCTGATCATCCTGCTGGTGTTCGCGCCGATCCTTACGCTGGAAGGTGTGGAGGGCAAGACGTTCCACCCGATGGCGGCGACCTTCATGCTGGCCCTGGTCGGTGCCTTCATCTTCTCCTTCACTTTCGTGCCGGCGATGGCTGCGCTGCTGGTGCGCGAACCGAAGGCGAAGGACGGCGATGCACATGCCGACGGCGGCGAACACGAAACCAGGTTGATCCGCGTGCTGCGTGCGCGCATCGAACCGGTGGTGCGCAAGGCTGTCGCGCATCCGCGCACGGTGCTGGCCGGTGCGGTGATGATGGTGGTGGTGGGCATCGGTTCGTTCTCGCTGCTGGGCCGCGAATTCATGCCGACCCTGGACGAAGGCAACGTGGCGATGCAGGCCCTGCGCGTACCGTCCGCCTCGCTGGAGCAGTCACTGGCCATGCAGCTGGCGCTGGAAAAGGCGATTGCCCAGCAACCGGAAGTGGAAACCGTGTTCTCGCGTACCGGTACCGCCGAGGCCGCGATCGACCCGATGCCGACCAACATCTCCGACAGCGTGATCGTGCTGAAGCCGCGCAAGGACTGGCCCGATCCGACGCTGGGCAAAGACGCACTGGTGGCGCGCTTCGAGCAGCTGGCCGGGCAGCAGCTGGGCAACAGCTTCGAGTTCAGCCAGCCGATCGAACTGCGCTTCAACGAGCTGATTTCCGGCGTGCGTACCGATCTGGCGGTGATGATCTACGGCGATGATTTCGCCGAACTGCAGAAGGTAGCCGACCAGGTCGCACTCAAGCTGCGTGCGGTGCAGGGTGCGGCCGATGTGCGGGTCGAGCAGATTTCCGGCCTGCCTACGCTCAACGTCAGGATCGACCACGTCGCGGCCGCGCAGTACGGGCTGACTGCGGCGGACGTGAGTGACGCGCTGTCCACCGGCATCGGCGGCACCGCGGCTGGCCGGATCTTCGAAGGCGACCGCCGCTTCGATGTAGTGGTGCGCCTGGACGATGCCGCACGCAATGATCCTGACCAGCTGGCCTCGCTGCCGATCGCCACGCCTGCAGGCCGGGTAGTGCCGTTGTCCTCGCTGGCACGCATCAGCGTCAGCGAGGGGCCCAACCAGATCAGCCGCAACAACGGCAGCCGCCGCGTCGTGGTGCAGGCCAACGTGCGCGGCCGCGACCTGGGTGGCTTCGTCGGCGAAGCGCAGGCGGCGGTGGCCGACGTTGCGTTGCCGCCGGGTGCGTACCTGAGCTGGGGGGGCCAGTTCGAGAACCTGCAGCGCGCGGAGAAGCGGCTGGCGACGGTGGTGCCGGTGGTGTTCCTGCTGATCGGCAGCCTGCTGTTCATGGCCCTGCGCAGCGGCAAGGAAGCTCTTCTGGTGTTCAGCTGCGTGCCGCTGGCACTGGTCGGCGGCATTCTCGCGCTGCTGCTGCGCGGCATGCCGTTCTCGGTATCGGCGGCGGTCGGCTTCATCGCCGTCTCCGGCGTGGCCACCTTGAACGGCCTGGTGCTGATGCAGGCGATCCGCGAACGCCTGGATGCCGGTGACCTGCCGCTGCAGGCAGCGATCAACGGCGCGTCCAGTCGTATCCGCGCGGTACTGACCACGGCGCTGGTGGCCATCGTCGGCTTCATTCCGATGGCCATCGCCAGCGGTTCCGGTGCGGAGGTGCAGAAGCCGCTGGCGACGGTGGTGATCGGCGGCCTGATCACCGCCACCGTGCTGACCCTGCTGGTGCTGCCAACGTTTGCTGCGCGGGTGGCCAAGCCGCGGGAGGTGGGCTGAAAGACGACGGGGTCGGATCCTGCGATCCGACCCCGCCTGCCGCGCTTCGCGCTCGCCGGGCATGGCCCGGCGCTACCACCGCGCGTTACGGTAGCGCCGGGCCATGCCCGGCGACGCGGCCTCTCAGGCCTTCTTCCGCTCGGCGATGTACGCCTGGATCTGCTGTTCCAGCACCGGCAGCGGCACCGAGCCCTGCTTCAGGATCACATCGTGGAAGCCCTTGATGTCGAACCTGTCGCCCAGTTCCTTCTCGGCCTGCGCGCGCAGGCGCACGATGGCGATCTCGCCCAGCTTGTAGCTCAGCGCCTGGCCCGGCCAGGAGATGTAGCGGTCCACTTCGGTGGTCACTTCATGCTCGCTCAGCGCAGTGTGGTCGCGCAGGTAGGCGATGGCCTGCGCGCGGGTCCAGCCCTTGCTGTGCACGCCGGTGTCGATGACCAGGCGCGCGGCGCGCCACATTTCGTAGGTCAGGCGGCCGAAATCCTCGTACGGGGTTTCGTAGATGCCCATTTCCACGCCCAGCTTCTCGCAGTACAGCGCCCAGCCTTCGCCATAGGCGGAGATGTAGGCGTTGCGGCGGAACTCGGGCAGGTCCTTCTGCTCGGAGGCGATCGCACCCTGCAGCGCATGGCCCGGATCGGACTCATGCAGGGTCAGCGCCGGCAGGTTGTACAGCGGGCGCGACGGCAGGTCGTAGGTATTGACCCAATAGGTGCCCATGCCGCCGCGGCCGGCGGTCCAGAACGGGGCGATGTCCGGCGGCACCGGCACGATGGTGAAGCGGGCACGCGGCAGGGTCATGAACCGGCCGAGCTGGCCATCGGCGCGCTTGGAGATCCACGCGGCGCGCGACAGCAGCTCTTCCGGGGTCTTGGCGTAGAACTGCGGATCGGTGCGCAGGAAGGTCAGGAATTCGGCGAAGCTGCCCTTGAACTGCACCTGCTGGATGATGTCGTTCATCTCCTTCTGGATGCGCGCCACTTCGCCCAGGCCGATGCGGTGGATCTCCTCGGGCGACAGGTCCAGCGTGGTGTATTCGTGGATCTGCTGCTTGTAGAAGGCCTTGCCACCGGGCATGGCCTCGGCCGCCAGGGTGGTGCGCGCCTGCGGCACGTATTCGCTGACGAAGAAGGTGCGCAGCTGCTGGAAGGCCGGCACCACCTTGCCGCTGATGGCCGCTGCGGCCTGTTCGCGCAGGGTGGCCTGTTCGGCGGCCGGGATGCTGGCCGGCAGCTTCTTGAACGGCGCATACAGCGGCGACGTGGCTGGGTCCTTCAGCTCGGCGACGGTGGCGATGGATACCTCGCGGCCGTCCAGCACCGCGCGCGGCACGCTGAAGCCGCGCTTGAGGCCGGCGCGCATGTTGTCGGTCTGCTGGCCGAAGTAGCGCGGCACATCGTTCAGGCGGGCGATGTAGTTGCGGTAGTCCTGCGCGGTCTTCATCTCGCGCCGGGCCATGAAGGACAGGTTGGACCAGAACGAGGAATCCGAATTGAACGGCATCTCGTAGGTGCGCAGGCGCGTCGCTTCGGCCAGGTTGAAGACCTGGTCGCGGTAGATCGCGTAGTTGACCTGGTTGTCGGCCGACAGGGCCTTGACGTCGATCTTCTTCAGCGCGGCCAGGGTTTCGTCCCAGACCTTCAGGCGGGCCTGCTGGGCGGCCGGACCGACATCGGGCATGCGGGTGGCGTTGGCCGGTGCATCCTCGTCCTCGCTGGCTTCGCCGCCGCCGTCCTGGCGCCACGTCCACTCCTTCTCGTACAGGGCACGGAAGGCGGCATCGGCCGCCGATTCGTTGGCCATGCTGGCCGGAGCGACGGCAGGCGGGGCAGCGAGGGCGACCGCAGGGGCGGACAGGGCAATCAGCAGAGCAACGGCAAGGCGGGTTTTCACGAGCACAGGTTCCCGGAAAGGCAGATCCCGATGATCGCACCGCGCACCGGCCGTGGCATGGGACGAAGGTCCTGCCTGCTACGCAGGCAGGACCGGGGACCGGCCGCAGGCCGGGACCCCAGCGCCGCAGGCGCGCGGTAGATCCGACTGTTAGTCGGCTGCTCTTCCACCAGGTCCGGCAAACCTCGCGCTTCGCGCGGAAGAAGTCGACTGACAGTCGACTCTACCCACAGCGCGCACGCGCCGCATGCGCGCGGTAGCGCGCAGCGCGGACAACGGATCCATCCGCCGGGCATGGCCCGGCGCTACCGGCCTCTCAGTGGCTCGCCTTGTCCCGCTTCCAGCCGCGGTGCTGGATGTCCAGGTGCAGGCTGTACAACGCCGTGAACGCCGGAAACAGGTTCTGCAGCACGCCCACCGAATCCTGCTTGGCCGAGAACAGGAAATAGCTCAGCGTCATCAGGCTGCCGACCACGCTCATGTACCAGAACAGGCGCGGGATGACCGGCTTGCCGGCGCGCTTGGAGGCCACGAACTGCACCAGCCAGCGGCCGCCGAACATCAACGCGCCGGTATAGCCGATCAGCTTCCAGCCGGTCACGTGCAGGCCGGTCCAGTACAACCAGGTCAGCGGCTGGTCGAGCCAGTGCAGTTCCAGGTCCATCAACGCTCCTCCACCGCCGTGCGCTTGCTGCGGGTGATCAGCCATGCCACGCCGCGCAGGTCGCGGATGCCGACCAGGGCGCGGCCAAGGTTGTTGTACTTGGATACGCCGGCAGTGCGGTGGCGGTGGTTGACCGGCACGCTGGTGGTCTTCCAGCCGGCACGCTGCATCAGCGCCGGCAGGTAGCGGTGCATGTGGTCGAAGTACGGCAGGTCGAGGAAGGCCTCGCGCTCGAACAGCTTGATGCCGCAACCGGTGTCGGGTGTATCGTCGCGCAGCATGCGCGCGCGGATCGCGTTGGCCCACTTGCTGGCCCAGCGCTTGCTGCCGCTGTCCTGGCGGTTGACGCGCCAGCCGGCGAACAGCTTCACCTGCGCATCGGCGCTCTGCCGTGCCGCCAGCAGCTTGGGGATATCGGCCGGATCGTTCTGGCCGTCGCCATCAAGGGTGGCGATCCAGGGGGCGCGGGCGTTGCGCACGCCGGTGCGTACGGCGGTGCTCTGCCCGCTCTGGCTGACATGGTGCAGCACGCGCAGCTCGGGCGTGCTGGCTTTCAGGCTCTGCAGCACGGCCAGGCTGTCGTCGCGCGAATGGTCGTCCACATAGACGATCTCGAACGGCACCTGGCCGCGCAGTGCGGCCACGATCTCCCCGACGAGGGGCGCGACATTGTCGCGCTCGTTGAACACCGGGACGACAACGGAAAGCTCGGGTTGGCTCATGGGTCACTCGGCCAGCAGGGATACAAAGACCGCGCATTCTCCGAAGCCGAGGTTATCCGAAGATGAATCCGGCTGTGTGAGGGTCCGTCCTCAGGCACGATCACCAAAATACTCGCGGCACCACTGCACCACCGGCGGCAGGCCCTGCTCGATCGGGGTGACCGCGTCGAAGCCGAAGGCGTCATGGGCGCGACGGGTGTCCGCCATCGTGCGCACCATGTCGCCCGGCTGCATCGGCTTGTAGACCTTCTGCGCGGGGCGGCCGGCGGCCTGCTCGATCACGCTGATGAAGCGCTCCAGCTCGACCGGCGTATGGTTGCCGAGGTTGAACACCCGGTGCGGCACGGTTTCGGTGCTGGGGTTCGCGAGGGCGCCGAGGATGCCCGAAACAATGTCGGAAACATGTGTGAAATCACGCTGCATGCGCCCTTCGTTGAACACATCGATCGGCCGCCCGGCCAGCACCGCGCGCGAGAACAGCAGCGGCGCCATGTCCGGCCGGCCCCACGGGCCATACACGGTGAAGAAGCGCAGGCCAGTGGAACGCAGGCCGTACAGCTGCGCGTAGGTGTAGGCCATCAGCTCGTTGGCGGCCTTGGTGGCCGCATACAGCGAGCGCGGCTGGTCCACGCGCTGGTCCTCGGAGAACGGGGGCGTGGCCGAGTCGCCATACACCGAACTGCTGGACGCGTAGACCAGGTGCTGCACGCCGCGATGGCGGCACAGCTCGAGCATGTTGACGAAGCCGACCAGGTTGCTGTCGACGTAGGCGTGCGGGTTTTCCAGCGAATAGCGCACGCCGGCCTGCGCGGCCAGGTGGATCACCGCAGTCGGCTTCACTTCATCGAACAGCGCGGCCAGGCCCTGCTGGTCGGTCAGGTCCAGGGTGCGCAGATCCAGGCCCGGGCACAGCGCGGCCACGCGGTCGCGCTTGATCTGCGGGTCGTAGTAGTCGTTGAAGTTGTCCAGGCCGACCACGGCCTGGCCGGCCTCCAGCAGCGCGCGGGCGGTGTAGGCACCGATGAAGCCGGCAGCGCCGGTAAGCAGGATGGTCATGGCAAAGGCTCTGCAACGAAGTTCAGACGGTGGATGTTACCGGTCTCAGAAGAAACCGAAGCGCTTCCTGGCGACGTTGACCCGGCCCGGCACGATCACATCCTGGATGTTCTTCGCATCGAAACGGTCCAGCAGGGCCTCGGTGTCCTTCCGCAGCTTCAGGTCCATCTCTTCCGGGTACAGCGGGACGATGGACATGAACACGATGGTCCTGCCGTCGTCCAGCTGCAGCGTGTCGAAGCCCTCGGGGGTGGTCACCGGCGGCAGCACGATCGCGCCGTCGAAGCCCACGCCGGGGGCGTACGGCTCGGCCGGGTGGCCGTTGGGAATGGTGTGGCCGAAGCCGAGCCAGGTGTCGTACTCGTGCGGCAGGCGCGCCAGCGTCTTCAGCAGGCGCACCGGCCAGTAATGGCGCTCGTCCCCGAAGGCATCCTGGGTGATCGGCCAGTCGGCCGGCAGGGTCACCATCAGTTCCATGTACTGCGGCACCTCCACCTCTTCGGGCGTGGCCATGGGCAGGTCGCTCATGCCCGACGTCACCAGGCGCAGGTAGGGGAAGCGTTCGCTGGCCGGCACCACATGCACGTCGATGTGCACGAGGTCGGAGATGATTTCGTGGAATACGCAGGAAATCGGGCCCAGATGGCACTCGATGTGCGCGCTGATGGCCTCGATGTGCGAGTCGCCCCGGGCCGGGGTGAAGTCCTTCTCCCGGCGGTGGCGCAGGATCGGGCTGCCACCCGGGCTGACGTCGTCGATCTCAGTGCTCATTCCTGCTCCCTGGATGAGCCGCGGCACAGGGCCGTCCCGCGGCGTGCGCGCTTCCTGCCGCGCGCGGTTGCAGCGATGCCGCGCTCAGCCCTGGCGGGTGCGCAGCTTTTCCAGCACGCCGTCCAGCGTGTCCAGATCGGTGTAGTGGATGATCAGCTTGCCCTTGCCGCCGCGGCCGTGGTTGATGGCCACCTTGGTGCCCAGCGATTCGGACAGCTCGGTTTCCAGCGAGGCGATGTCGGCCTGCTGCACCTTCGGCGTGGCCACCGGGCGGTTGCTCGGCACCTTGCCGGCAGCGAAGGCCTGCGCACGGCGCTCGACCTCACGCACCGACCAGCCTTCATCGGCCGCTTCCTGCGCCAGCTTGCCGGCCAGTTCCGGGGCCAGGGTCAGCAGCGCGCGGGCGTGGCCCATTTCCAGGCGGCGGGTTTCCAGCAGCAGGCGGATGGCCACCGGCAGCTCCAGCAGGCGCAGCAGGTTGGACACCGCCGCGCGCGAGCGGCCGACGGCCTCGGCGGCCTCGGCGTGGGTCAGGGTGAATTCGCTGATGAGGCGCTGCAGCGCTTCGGCTTCTTCCAGCGGGTTGAGGTCTTCGCGCTGGATGTTCTCGATCAGCGCCATCGCGATGACGGTGCGGTCTTCCAGCTCGCGCACCACCACCGGCACTTCGTCCAGCCCGGCCAGCTGCGATGCGCGCCAGCGGCGCTCACCGGCAACGATTTCGTAGTTGCCCGCCGGCAGCTGGCGCACCAGGATCGGCTGGATCACGCCCTGCGACTTGATCGAATCGGCCAGCTCGGAGAGCTTGCCTTCGTCCATCTCGCGGCGCGGCTGGTACTTGCCCGGCTGCAGCTGGCCCACGGCCAGCTTGCGCAGCACTTCACCCGGCAGGGGTTCGATGACCGCAGTGGTGGCCTGCACCTGGCTGGCTGCGCCCTTGGGGCCCAGCAGGGCGTCCAGTCCGCGGCCGAGGCCTCGCTTCTTGGCGGCAGGCTTGCTGGTCATCAGGCGGTCTCCACGGCCTTGCCGGCCTTGTTGCGTTCGTTGTTGCGGCGGATGATCTCGCCGGCCAGACCCAGGTAGGCCACGCCACCGCGCGAGGCGCGGTCGTAGCCGACGATGCTCTGGCCGTGGCTGGGGGCCTCGGCCAGGCGCACGTTGCGCGGCACGATGGTGCGGAACACGCGGTCACCGAAGTGCTCGGTCAATTCAGCCGACACGGCATTGGCGAGGTTGTTGCGCACGTCGAACATGGTGCGCAGCACGCCCTCGATCTCCAGCACCGGGTTGAGGTTGGTGCGCAGCGCTTCGATGGTTTCCACCAGCGCGCTCAGGCCTTCCAGCGCGTAGTACTCGCACTGCATGGGCACCAGCACCGAATCGGCGGCGGCCAGCGCGTTGAGCGTCAGCAGCGACAGCGCCGGCGGGCAGTCGATCAGGATGTAATCGTACTCTTCGCGGATCGGCGCCAGCGCGCGCTTCAGGCGCTGCTCGCGCTCTTCCTGCGCCATCAGCTGGATCTCGGCCGCGGTCAGGTCGATGTTGCCCGGCAGCAGGTCGTAGCCCTCAGCGGTGGCCACGCGCACGTCGGCTGCCTTGGCTTCGCCCAGCAGCAGATCGTAGGTGGAGGAGACCAGCTCGCGCTTGTCCACGCCACTGCCCATGGTCGCGTTGCCCTGCGAATCCAGGTCGACCAACAGCACGCGCTTGGGTGCGTTGGCCAGGGAAGCGGCCAGGTTGACGGCGGTCGTGGTCTTGCCGACGCCACCCTTCTGGTTGGCGATGGCGATGATGCGGGCCATGCGGGTGTGCCTCGTCGACGTGTGCTGGGACCGGTCATTATGCGTACAACCGGCCCCGTGCGGAAATCATGGATCGCCAACCCCTTGTTTCGCAAAGGGCCGGCGGCGGGGTTCAGGGGCCTGTAACAGTGACCAGATGGCGTTCGCCGGCCAGGCCGGGCACGCTCAGCGGGGTCACCTCGCGCACCTGCCAGCCTGCTGGCAGGGCCGCGATCTCGTCATGCGGGTAGACGCCCTTCATGGCCAGCAGCACGCCACCGGGGCGCAGCAGATGGCCACCGACGCGGACGATGCCGGCCAGGGTGTCCATCGCGCGCGCGGTCAACTGGTCGTAGCGGCCGGCTTCGTCCAGCGCCTCGGCGCGCGATTCGGCCACGCGTGCATTGGCCAGGCCCAGCTGGCGCACGGCTTCGCGCATGAAGCGCGCCTTCTTGCCGTTGCTCTCCACCAGGGTGACCTGCAGGCCCGGGCAGGCGATGGCCAGCGGGATGCCCGGCAGCCCGGGGCCGGTACCGAGATCGGCCAGGCTGCCATCGGCCACGAACGGCTGCATCGCCAGCGAATCGAGCAGGTGGCGGGTGACCATGTCCTGCGGATCGCGGATGGCAGTGAGGTTGTAGGTGCCGTTCCAGCGGTGCAGCAGCGCCAGGTAGCGCAGCAGTGGCGGCGCCAATGTGGCCGCCAGGCCCATGCTGGCCAGGCCCTGTTCCAGCGTGGAGACTGCGCCGGCGGGAAGATCGTGTTCGCTCATGCCGTCATTATCGCCGGTTTTGCCCGCCGGTTCGCCGCTTCAATGCGCGGCGTCAATCGGCATGCCAGGCCAATGCCGCGCGGAACTGGCCGCTGGCCTGCCATTCGTGCAGGTGCCAGCGCTCGGCTTGGCCCAGTTCGGCGTCGCACCAGCGCAGGTGCAGGGCACCATCGGCACCGGGCGCCAGCAGCAGCCGGTGCAGGCCGAAGGAGATGCCCTGGCCATGCGCCTTGAGCAGCGCTTCCTTGGCGCACCACACGCGGAAGAACCAGTGTTCGCGCGCGTCGGCGGGCAACCCCTGCAGCCATGCCACCTCATCGGGGTGGAAGAAACGCTGGATGATTTCCAGCAGGCGCGGGCGCGGGCGCAGCAGTTCCAGGTCCACGCCCAGCCGCACGCCCTCGCCCAGCGCCACCAGCAGCACCTCGCCGCTGTGGCTCCAGCCGGTGCCGTAGTGGGCCAGCGCGCCGGCCAGCTCTGGCCGGCCCTTGTCGTCGCGCACCAGCGGCAGGGCATCGGGTTCGCCGCCCAGGGCCTGTGCCAGCACCTGCCGGGCCTGCGGCTCACCGCGCTGGCCGGGCACGTGCGGGCAGCGCCAGACCGTCACCGGGCCAAAGCGCCAGGGGCCGTCCAGGGTGGCAGGCAGGCTCATCCGCACGCGTCCGTCACGGGATTGCACAACGGGTTCACGGCGCTGCGCGTCAACTGGCGCTCGCCCCTTCCCCTTCCCGAGGTCACGTTCATGGGCATCATCATCTGGCTGATCGTTGGCGGCATCGTTGGCTGGCTGGCCAGCATCATCATGCGCCGCGACGCCCAGCAGGGCATCATCCTCAACGTCGTGGTGGGCATCGTCGGCGCGCTGATCAGCGGCTGGCTGTTCGGCGGCGGCATCAACGAGGCCATCACCCTGCGCACGTTCCTGTTCTCGCTGATCGGTGCGGTGATCCTGCTGGCCATCGTCAACCTGTTCACCCGCAAGAGCATCCGCTGAAGCGGCGGTAGTGCCGGCCGCTGGCCGGCAGACGCATCAGAACGGGCCCGGCAATCGCCGGGCCCCGTTCGTTCAGCCCAGTTGCACCCACGCCGGCGCATGGTCGCTCGGGCGCTCCCAGGTGCGCGGCTCGCGGTCGATGCCCGACGCCACGGCACTGGCCTTCAGTGCGTCGGAGACCAGCGTCAGGTCGATGCGCAGGCCCAGGTTGCGGCGGAAGCCGGCCGCGCGGTAATCCCACCAGCTGAACACCCCGGCCTCGTCGTTGTGCAGGCGGAAACCATCATGCAGGCCCAGCTGCAGCAGCTTTTCCAGCGCGCCGCGCTCGGCCGTGGAGGTCAGGATGTGGTTCTCGTTCCAGACCTCCGGGTCGTGCACGTCGCGCGCATCCGGGGCGATGTTGAAGTCGCCCATCACGATCAGCTTCGGATGGCGCTGCAGTTCCTGCGCGATCCAGGCGTGCACCGCTTCCAGCCAGCGCAGCTTGTAGTCGTACTTGTCGGTGCCGATGTCCTGGCCGTTGACCACGTACAGGTTGATCACCCGCAGATCACCGAAGGTGCCGGCGATGACGCGCTTCTGCTCGTCCTCGAAGCCGGGGATGCCGATCTGCACGTCCTGCGCCGGCTCACGCGACAGCAGGGCCACGCCGTTGTAGGTCTTCTGCCCGGCGAACACGCTGCGGTAACCGGCGGCGATCAGCGCCGAATCGGGGAACTTGTGGTCCTCCAGCTTGGTTTCCTGGATACCGACGATGTCCGGGCCGAACTCCTTGAGCCACTGCTCCAGGTGCGGCAGGCGGACATTGAGCGAATTGACGTTCCACGAGGCGATTTTCATGGGGCCATTCTACCCGGCCCCGCTGGCCCGGTAGTGCCGGCCGCTGGCCGGCAACCCCATGAACGTTCGGCGAGACCCTGCATCTGCCGGCCAGCGGCCGGCACTACCGCAGCAGCAGCCTCAACAACCCGGCAATCTTCGAATACGGCGGCCGCAGCCGGTCGCTGGCCGCCCAGCGCGACTGCCACAGCACCGGCAGCCGCTTGCTCATCGCATCGAACCCGGCCCGGCCGTGGTACGCGCCCATGCCGCTGGCCCCGACCCCGCCAAACGGCAGGCCATCGGCGGCGAAGTGCAGCAGGGTGTCGTTGACCGTCACCCCGCCGGCCACCACCTGGCCGAGGATGCGCTCCACCGTGGCCCTGTCATGGCTGAAGGGATACAGCGCCAGCGGCCGGTCGCGGGACAGCACGTCGCCCAGCGCGGCCTGCAGATCCGGGTAGGCGCGCACCGGCAGGATCGGCCCGAAGATCTCCTCGCGCATCAGGTCCAGGTCGCCCGGCGGGTCCAGCACCACGGTCGGCACCAGCAGGCGCTCACGGTCGGCACGCGCATCATCCACCTGCGCCAGCGGAATCACCGGCACGCCACGCTCGCGCGCCTGCGCCAGATAGCCCTGCAGGCGCTGGTACTGGCCTTCGTTGATGATGCGGGTGTAATCGCCGGCATCGCTGAAATCGCCATAGCGCTCGCGCACCTGCTGCTGCAGCGCCTGCACGAACTCGCGCTGGCGTGCGGTGTCGATCAGCACATAATCCGGCGCGATGCAGGTCTGGCCCGCGTTGAACCACTTGCCGGTGGCCAGCCGCGCGGCGGCAGTGTCCAGCGGGAAATCGCGGCAGACGATGGCCGGCGACTTGCCGCCCAGCTCGAGCGTGACCGGCACCAGATGCTCGGCCGCGGCGGCCATCACCTTGCGGCCGACGGCCGTCGAGCCGGTAAACAGCAGATGGTCCAGCGGCAGCGAGGACACCGCCGCAGCCACGTCCGCCCCGCCCTGCACCACCGCCACGCGGTCGCGCGGGAACACGCTGGCCAGCAGATCGGCCAGGAACGCGCTGGTGCGCGGGGTGTGCTCGGAGGGTTTCAGCAGCACGTGATTGCCGGCGGCGATGGCCGTGGCCAGCGGCACCAGCGCCAGGGTCACCGGGTAGTTCCAGGGAGAAATCACCCCGACCACGCCCAGCGGCGTCGGCCGCAGCTGCGCGCGCGCCGGCCACAGCTTCCAGCCGGCCGATACGCGCTGCGGCTTCGACCAGCGCCGCAGGTGGCGGCGCAGGTGGTCGATGGCCGACAGCACGCTCATGCCATCGGCCAGCTTCGATTCAACGTGGGCACGGTGGCCGAAGTCCTCGGCGATGGCCTGGGCCATTTCATCCAGGCGCGGCTTCAGCGCCTCGCGCAGGCGGCGCAGGTCGGCTTCGCGCTGGTCGAGCGAAGGGCGCTGGGCCTGCCAGGCGCTGCGCAGGGTGTGCAGGATGGCGGGGAGGTCGGCTGGGGCGGTGGTGGTCATGGGCCGACTATACGAGCTACGGCGGTCATGACCGCATGACAGGGAGTGGAATCGACTGGGTAGAGTCGACTGTCAGTCGACTGCCGTCGGCGCAGAACGCATGAACCCCGCGCTGCGCGCGATAGTCGACCAACGGTCGACTCTACCCGCCGTCAGGCGATCCGGCGCCCCCAAAACAGAAAGGCCGCGGTCTGCACCGCGGCCTTTCCTTCATTGCATTGAACCCACCGGTTACTTGGTGATGTCCACGTTCTTCGTTTCAGCCAGGAACAGGCCGCCGATCACCACCGACATCAGCGCGATGATGATGGGGTACCACAGGCCGTAGTACAGGTTGCCGGTACCGGCCACCAGCGCGAAGGAGATCGCCGGCAGGAAGCCACCGAACCAGCCGTTGCCGATGTGGTACGGCAGCGACATCGAGGTGTAGCGGATGCGGGTCGGGAACAGTTCGACCAGGTAGGCGGCGATCGGGCCGTAGACCATGGTCACGTACAGCACCAGCAGCCACAGCATGAAGATCGTACCGGCGATGTTGATGCGCGAACCATCGGCCTTGGCCGGATAGCCCGCCGTGGTCAGTGCACCCTTCAGTTCGGCACCGAAGGCATCGGCCTTGGCCTTGCCTTCTTCCTTGGTCAGGCCGGCGGCCTCGTACGAGGTGACGCTGGCGCTGCCCACGTTCACCATGGCCAGCGAACCGGCAGCGGCCGGCTGCACGTCGTACGGCACGCCCGCCTTGGTCAGCGCGGCGGTCGCCACGTCGCAGGAGCTGGTGAACTTGCGCAGGCCGACCGGATCGAACTGGAAGGAGCAGGTGCTCGGATCAGCCACAACCAGCGCCGGCGAGTTGCTGCGGGCCTCTTCGATGGCCGGGTTGGCGAAGTGGGTCAGGCCCTTGAAGATCGGGATGTAGGTGACGGCGGCCAGCAGGCAGCCGGCCAGGATGATCTTCTTGCGGCCGATACGGTCGGACAGCCAGCCGAAGAAGATGAAGAACGGCACGCCCAGCGCCAGCGCGGCGGCGATCAGCAGGTAGGAGGTGGTGGCGTCGACCTTCAGCATGCTGCTCAGGAAGAACAGCGCGTAGAACTGGCCGCCGTACCACACCACGGCCTGGCCGGCCGCAGCACCCAGCAGGACCAGCAGCATCAGCTTCAGGTTGCCGCCCTTCAGGCTGTCACGGAACGGGGTCTTGGAACCCTTGCCTTCGGCCTTCATCTGCTGGAACAGCGGCGACTCGCTCAGCTGCAGGCGGATCCACACCGAAATACCCAGCAGCACGATCGAGACCAGGAACGGAATGCGCCAGCCCCAGGCTTCGAAGGCTTCGTTGCCCAGGAAGTAGCGGCAGGCCAGGATGATCAGCAGCGACATGAACAGGCCGAGCGTGGCCGTGCACTGGATGAAGCTGGTGTACAGGCCGCGCTTGTCTGCCGGCGCATGTTCGGCCACGTAGGTCGCCGCGCCACCATACTCACCGCCCATCGCCAGGCCCTGGGCCAGGCGCAGCACGATCAGGATCACCGGTGCGGCGAAACCGATCGAGGCGTAGTTGGGCAGCACGCCGACCAGGAAGGTCGAGATGCCCATGATGAGGATGGTGACCAGGAAGGTGTACTTGCGGCCGATGCGATCGCCGAGGCTGCCGAAGAAGGCCGCGCCGAACGGACGCACGAAGAAGCCGGCGGCGAAGGCCAGCAGGGCGAAGATCATGCCCGTGGTTTCGTTGACGCCACTGAAGAACTGCTTGGCGATGATGGCCGCGAGCGAGCCATACAGGAAGAAGTCATACCACTCGAAAACAGTGCCCAGGCTGGACGCGAAGATGACCTTCTTGTGTCCCTGGGTGAGCTCGGCTTTCGCCGGTGCAGGTGTGCTGGACATGAGACGTTTTCCCTCTGTAGATGCCGACCGTTGGTCGACTCCGTGTTCTGGTAGGTGCCGACCGTTGGTCGGCACTCAATGTGGTAGGTGCCGGCCGCTGGCCGGCACGCTCTTAGAAGCTGTACTTCGTGGTGAACTGCACGCGGTTGATGTCGCCCTTGCGGCCGTCCTCGATCTCACGCACGCCGTACATGTACTCGGCACCGATATCGACCTTGGGCATCGGCGTGTAGAAGATGTTGCCGCGGATGCTCTGCACGCTCTTGGTGACCAGCGGCCCCAGGCTGCCATCGTTGTCGTAGTCGCTGCGGGCGTAGATCAGGTTGGTGCGCAGCTTCGGGGTGAATGCATGGCGCCAGCCGACGTAGCCGGCCAGCACGCCGGTCGGGTTGAGCTCGTCGCGGGCGATGTCGTAGGCGGTGTCCGCAGTCACGCCCAGGCCGATGTAACGGGCGATGCCTTCGCCACCGGTCAGCTGGTAATGCAGCGAATCATTGCCGCCCATCACCCACTTGCCGCCGAGGGTCAGGCCGCCAGCCACCTTGTCGGCCTTGGCGTTGGTGGCCTGGTTGTCGACCTTCAGCTGGCGGACGATGCCGCCGACGCCGAAGGTGCCCCAGTCGCCCTTCCAGCCGTAACGCATCGTCAGGTCGGGCAGGCTGCCACGGTCGGAGTTGGCGCTGGCGTTGGTCCACGCGCCGGTGACCGGGTTGCGGGTGCCGGTGAGGGTGGTGGTTTCCGGGTTTTCCAGAGCGACGCTGAAGCCGCCCTGGGTGTAACGCACCTGGGCCTGGCGGACGAAGATCACGCCATCGGTCGGGCCGACGAAGTCGACCGCTTCCGGCAGCGCCGCCGCATCCATGAAGTTGGACCAGGTCTGGCCGGCCAGCCAGTTGTTCCAGTACATGTAGGCGTGGCGCAGGGTCACGCCGTAGGTGTTGGTGGCGGTCTGGTTGCCCAGCGAATTGCCGAAGAAGTCCATCTCGAACATCGCGCCGGACTTGTTGCCCGACTCGCTGACGTTGTCGATGCCGATGTTGAAGCGCGAGAACTTGGCGTGGGCGTTGTAGTCCACGTCCGAGCGCTTGCCCGAGCCGCCGGCGCCGGCCACCGGGGTCTGGCCCGGCAGGTACAGCGCGCGGCCGGTGGCATCGTCGGCCAGCTGGCCATCGCTGGTCTGGGTGGCCAGGAAATCAGCCTTGATGAAGCCGCCGATCTTGACCGTGGTGCCCGGCGCGGCGCCCGGGGTGATGGTGGTGACCTGGATCGGCTGCTTGCCGGCCGGCACCTGTGCGACCGGCTTCTGCTCGGCCTGCACGGCGCGGACATCGGTCACGGCCTGCTGGGTCTGGACGATCTGGGTCTGCTGTTGCTGCTGCGAAGACAGCAGCGCCTGGACCTGGCGTTCCAGTTCAGCGACGCGTGCTTCCAGTGCTTTCTCTTTGGCGGTCTCTGCGAACGCCATGCCCGGTGCGACCAGGGCGACCAGCAAGCAGGCCGCCAAAGGTTTGCGCACGGCTTTCAACGTACGGTGGCTCATGTTGCCCTCTCTCCCAAGTGGCAAGGTGATGCCGCGCGTGGGGCACGGTCGAGCCGAGACTGCGGGGCGTTTATGTATAGCGGTATTCGCCATTGGTCGAACCCGGGCCTGCAGAGCGCCGCCTTTCGACCATGGTCTAAGCGCCGTGGTGACGCGACCGGGGGTGGATGGGGCAAACTGGTGGCGGAGGGTCGCTGCGATGCTGCGACCGCACATACAAAGTCAACGTGCAAGTGAGGGTGCCATGGCTGATATCTACCCCGTCGATCCGCAGTTCGCCGCCAAGGCACGCATCGACAAGACGTCCTACCAGCAGCAGTACCAGGCCTCGGTGTCCGACCCGGATGCGTTCTGGGGCAAGGCCGCCGAACGGCTGGACTGGATGCGCAAGCCGACGAAGATCAGGAACGTCAGCTACGACCTGGCCGACTTCCGCATCAAGTGGTTCGAGGACGGCGAGCTCAACGCCAGCGTGAACTGCCTGGACCGCCAGCTCGAGAAGCGCGGCGACAAGACCGCCCTGCTGTTCGAACCGGACGGTCCGGACGCACCGGCCCAGCACGTGACCTATCGCGAGCTGTACGAGCGCACCTGCCGCCTCGGCAACGCGCTGCGCAACCTGGGCGTCAAGAAGGGCGACCGGGTCACCATCTACCTGCCGATGATCGTCGACGCCGCCGTGGCCATGCTGGCCTGCGCGCGCATCGGCGCCATCCACTCGGTGGTGTTCGGTGGTTTCGCGCCGAACTCGATCGCCGACCGTGTCAGCGATTGCCAGAGCAAGCTGATCATCACCGCCGACGAGGGCCTGCGTGGTGGCCGCAGGATTCCGCTGAAGGCCAACGTCGATGCCGCGCTGAAGCTGCCGGGCACCAATACCGTCGAAACCGTGCTGGTGGTGCGCCACACCAGCGGCGCGGTGGACATGCAGGCCCCGCGCGACCGCTGGTTCCACGACGTGGTGGACAGCCAGCCGTCCACCTGCGAGCCGGAACGCATGAACGCGGAAGACCCCTTGTTCATCCTCTACACCTCCGGTTCCACCGGCAAGCCGAAGGGCGTGCTGCACACCACCGGTGGCTACCTGCTGTACGCGGCCTACACCCACGAAGCGGTGTTCGACCTGCGCGAGGACGACATCTACTGGTGCACCGCCGATGTCGGCTGGGTCACCGGCCACAGCTACATCGTGTATGGCCCGCTGGCCAACGGCGCGACCTCGCTGATGTTTGAAGGCGTGCCGAACTACCCGGATACCTCGCGCTTCTGGAATGTCATCGACAAGCACCAGGTGACCATCTTCTACACCGCCCCGACCGCCATCCGTGCACTGATGCGCGAAGGCGAGGAGCCGGTGAAGAAGACGTCGCGCGCCTCGCTGCGCCTGCTCGGCAGCGTCGGCGAGCCGATCAACCCCGAAGCCTGGCGCTGGTACTACGAGGTGGTCGGCGACAGCCGCTGCCCGATCGTCGATACCTGGTGGCAGACCGAGACCGGCGGCATCCTGATCTCGCCGCTGGCCGGCGCGATGGACCTCAAGCCGGGTTCGGCCACCCTGCCCTTCTTCGGCGTGCAGCCGGCGCTGGTCAATGCCGATGGCGAGATCCAGGACGGCCCGACCGAGGGCAACCTGATCATCCGTGATTCCTGGCCGGGCCAGATGCGCACGGTCTACGGCGACCATCAGCGCTTCATCGACACCTATTTCCGCACCTACCCGGGCAGCTACTTCACCGGCGACGGTTGCCGCCGCGATGAAGACGGCTACTACTGGATCACCGGCCGCGTGGACGATGTGATCAACGTGTCCGGCCACCGCATCGGCACCGCCGAAGTGGAGAGCGCACTGGTTTCGCACCCGAAGGTGGCCGAAGCGGCCGTCGTCGGCTTCCCGCACGACGTCAAGGGCCAGGGCATCTACGCCTACGTGACCCTGGTGGCCGACGAAGCCCCCAGCGACGAGCTGCACAAGGAGCTGGTGGCGTGGGTGCGCAAGGAAATCGGCCCCATCGCCACGCCGGACCATCTGCAGTGGGCGCCGGGCCTGCCCAAGACCCGTTCGGGCAAGATCATGCGCCGCATCCTGCGCAAGATCGCCGAGAACGCGCCGGACCAGCTCGGCGACACCTCGACCCTGGCCGATCCGTCGGTGGTGGCGTCGCTGGTGGACGAGCGCAAGGTCCGCTGATGGCATGAAGGCAGGTGCGGGACGCGCCAGGGACACCGCCGGGGGGAGGGACCCGGCGACGTCCGACCCGTCCCGCGCCGGCCGTCACGTCGCCCCTCTACCTGATCGATAAGCTCGACCCATGACCACCCTCCTGATTGCCGATGACCACCCGTTGTTCCGTGAAGCCCTGCGAGGGGCCGTGCAGCGGGTCATCCCGGGCGTGCAGCTGTTCGAGGCCGACAGCGTGGAAGCGCTGTACGCCCTGGCCGACCAGCACAACGACGCCGACCTGGTCCTGATGGACCTCAACATGCCCGGCGCGCAGGGATTCAACGCGCTGGTGCACATGCGCTCGCTGCACCCGCACCTGCCGGTGGTGGTGGTGTCCGCACGCGAAGAAGCCACGGTGATGCGCCGCGCGCTCGACCACGGCGCGCTGGGCTTCATTCCCAAGTCGGCCGACTCGGACACGATCGGGCATGCACTGGGCACCATCCTCGATGGCGAGACCTGGGCGCCGCCGGAAGCGCACAACGTGCCGCCCACCGGCAGCGAGGAACGCGAAGTCGGCCAGCGCCTGCGCGAGCTCACTCCGCAGCAGTTCCGCGTGCTGCAGATGCTCGGCGCCGGCCGCCTGAACAAGCAGATCGCCTACGACCTCAACGTCTCCGAAGCCACGATCAAGGCCCACGTCACCGCCATCCTGCGCAAGCTCGGCGTGACCAACCGCACCCAGGCCGTGCTGATGGCCGGCAAGCTGGCGATCGATGACGACGCCATCGTGCTGCCGCCGGAAGAAGACTGACGGTAGTGCCGGCCGCTGGCCGGCATCCGCCTGAAACCACTGGAACTGCTCTGGTAGCTGCCAAGCTTGCTTGGCACGCTTCTACCGACGCACCTGCCGGCCAGCGGCCGGCACTACCAGGCACCGCTGTGCTCGCGGTATAGCCTTCGCTATACAAACCAGCCCTGCCTGCGCGTTTGCCCGCAAATGCGCCACGCGCGGATCGCGGTGCTAAGCTTCGCGTCCCCTTGGGGAGTAGCCGGATTCCTTCGCAGGAATCGTCCACGTCAACATACTCGGCCAGTGCGCCGTGGCGTGGACAACCATGATGGTTGGCGAGACCAGCGGCCCGCGCGCGCAACGACAGGTTGGGCGCGAGCGCGAGCCGTGCGTCCGTCCTTGCCCGACCTTCAGCAGCCGCCAATGTCTCCTGTTTCGATCCTCCTGATCGGTTTCGCCATGTCCACCGATGCCTTCGCTGCCGCGATCGGCAAGGGTGCGGCCATGCGCAAGCCGGTGTTCCGCGATGCACTCCGCGCCGGCATCATCTTCGGCGTCATCGAGGCGATCACGCCCATCATCGGCTGGCTGCTCGGCCGCGCCGCCCTGCAGTACGTCGAAGCGTTCGACCATTGGATCGCCTTCGGCCTGCTGGTCGCGCTGGGCGTGCACATGATCATCAACGGCGTGCGCCCGGACAGCGGCGAAGAGGATGAGGATCCCTCGCAGCACCACGGTTTCTGGAAGCTGGCACTGACCGGTTTCGCCACCAGCATCGATGCCATGGCCGTGGGCATCGGCCTGGCGTTCATGGACGTGCATATCGGCGTGATGGCTGCGGTCATCGGCCTGTGCACGCTGACCATGGTCACCGCCGGCATCATGCTGGGCCGCGTGCTGGGCGGCATGGTCGGCAAGCGCGCCGAGATCATCGGCGGCGTGATCCTGGTGATCATCGGTTCGACAATCCTGTACGAACATCTGCACGGCGTGGCGTAACACGTTGAGGATTGCGTGGTTGCCGGCCAGCGGCCGGCATTACCTCGCGTCGCGCAGCGCGCCGAGGAAGGCGCGCAGCGAGGCCGGCTTGATCGGCTTGGTCAGCACGCGGTAGCCACGCTCGCGTGCCATCCGCTTCAGTTCATCGCGGCCATCGGCGGTCAGCAGCGCGCCCGGCAACGGGTAGCCGGCCGCTTCGCGCAGCGCCACCAGCGCGTCCAGGCCATCCATGCGGTCATGCAGGTGGTAGTCCACCAGCATCACCTGCGGTTGCTCGGCCACCTTCTCCAGCGCCTGGTCCACGGTCGATGCGGTGATCACCTGCACCTGCCAGCGGCCCAGCAGCGCGCGCATGCCATCGAGGATCTCCTCGTCGTTGTCCACGCACAGCACGCGCAGCCCAGCCAGCGAGTCGCTGCGCACCGGTGGCGCGGCGGCCTGGGCGGGCAGCAGCGGCTCGCTGTAGCCCGGCAACGGCGCCACGCGCGGCAGGATGATCGAGAACATCGAACCACTGCCGACCCGGCTGCGCGCGTTGAGGCGGTGGTCAAGCAGGCGCGAGATGCGCTGGCAGATCGACAGGCCCAGCCCCAGCCCCTGCTCGCCCCAGTCGAAGGGCTGCTGGTAGCGGTGGAACTCCTCGAAGATCTGGCGCATGTGGTGCTCGGGGATGCCCGGGCCGGTATCCCACACCTGCAGTTCCACTTCGTCGCCACGCTGGCGCACGGCCAGCACGATGCGGCCCTGGCGCGTGTAGCGCAGTGCGTTGGCAAGGAAGTTCTGCAGCACGCGGCGCAGCAGGCGGCGGTCGCTGCGTACCCAGGTGGTACGCGCGAACAGGTCCAGGCGCAGGCCACGACCGGCCGCCACCGGCGTGTACTGCGCGGCCAGTTCGCGCATCAGCGCACTCACATCGAATTCGCCGATGACCGGATGCAGGCCGCCGGCATCCAGCCGCGACACGTCCAGCAGGCCATCCAGCAGTTCTTCGGCCGCGCGCAGCGAAGCATCCACGCGTTCGGCCAGGTGCTTCTGCTCGTCGCTCACGTGGTCGCTGTCACGCAATGCCGAAGCGAACAGGCGCGCGGCATTCAGCGGCTGCAGCACGTCATGGCTGATCGCCGCGAGGAAGCGGGTCTTCGACTGCTGCGCGACCTCGGCTTCGTGCGAACGCTCGGCCACGCGCTGCTCCAGCGTTTCGTTGGCTTCCAGCAGTGCTTTTTCCGCGTGCTTGTAGTCGGTGATGTCGTTGTAGCTGGTCACGTAACCGCCGCCGGGCAGCGCCTGGCCGCGCATCTCGATCACCTTGCCATCGCTGCGCGTGCGTTCGAACACGTGTGGTGAACCGGCGCGCATGTAACCGATGCGGCGGTTGATCTGCACTTCGATGTCGCCTTCGCCGAGCTCGCCGCGTTCGGCGTTGTAGCGGATCAGGTCGGCCACCGGCCGGCCCACGTAGAGCATGCCGTCGGGGTAACCGAACATGTCCTGGTAGCGCCGGTTCCACGCGGTCAGGCGCATGTCCGGGTCGACCACGCTGACGCCCGCGCTGATGTTTTCCAGCGTGGTGGACAGGATCTCGCGGTTGAAGCGCAGCTCCTGCCCCGCTTCGTCCAGCACCGCCACCACTTCACCCAGGTCCATGCCCGAGCCACGCAGCAGGCTGGTCAGCAGCAGGCGCGCGGAGGCGGCGCCGATCGACGCGGCCAGCAGGCGCTCGGTGAACTGCACCCAGGGCCGGTCGGCCGGTGCCGAGGACTGCAGCTCACGGCCCAGCGACTGTGCCTGTTCGAAGAACGAACGCCGCGCGTGGCGCTCACCCACCACGCGCGAAGCCAGGGCCAGCAGGTCGCCCACGTGCACGTGGCCGGGCCAGCCGCCCGCCACCGAGGGGCGTTCGGCGTAGGGGTCGAGGAAGGGCGCGGCGCGCAGGCGTTCGTCCACGCCGGGGCGCCAGCGCGCGGACACCAGCATCATCGTGGCCGCGTTGACCAGCAGCGACCAGAACGTGCCGTGGGTCAGCGGGTCCCAGCCGGTCATGCCGAACAGCTGCTGCGGGCGCAGCCATTCCACGCCGAACGGACCGTGCTGCACCCAGGTCGCATCCACCCAGCCGGCCATGGTCATCGCCGGCAGCAGCAGGGTGTACATCCAGGTGGCAAAGCCCAGCACCATGCCCGCTTCGACGCCACGGCGGCTGGCGCCGCGCCAGTACAGGCCACCAATCAGGCCCGGCGCGAACTGCGCCACGGCGGCGAAGGCCATCAGCCCGTACGAAGCGAGGCTGCTGTCGTTGCTGCTGCTGCGGTAGTAGCTGTAGGCCATCAGGGCCAGCAGCAGGATGGCCAGGCGGCGGATCCACAGCACGCGCGAGGCCATGTCGGCCGCCTCCTGGTGATCGCCACTGCGGCGCAGCAGCACCGGCATCACCAGGTCGTTGCTGACCATGGTGGCCAGCGCGATGGAGGCCACGATGACCATGCCGGTCGCCGCCGAGAAGCCACCGACGTAGGCGATCAGCGCCAGCGCGTTGCGGCCTTCGGCCAGCGGCAGGGCCAGCACCATCGAATCGTCCGCGACCGTGCCGCCGGTGCCGAACAGGGTGACGCCGGCGGTGGCGATCGGCAGCACCATCGCCGAAATCAGCACCAGGTAGCTGCCGAACATCCAGCGCGCGCGGCGTACGTCGCGCACGTCGCCACACTCGACCACGGCCACGTGGAACTGGCGCGGCAGGCAGATGATGGCCAGGAAACTGAGCAGCGTCTGCGAGATGAAGCCCACCGGCGGCAGGCCGGTGAACAGCGTATGCACCGACTGCACCACCGCATCGGTGCGGTTGCTCAGCCACAGGTAGGCGAACACGCCCACCGCGAGCATCGCCAGCAGCTTGATGACCGATTCGAAGGCGATGGCCAGCATCATGCCGTGGTGGTGCTCGGTGGCATCGACCTGGCGGGTACCGAACAGGGTCGCGAACAGGGCCATCAGCAGGGCCACGTACAGCGCCGGATCGGTGAAGTAGCCGGTCGGGCCGGCGTTGCCGGTCAGCACCTGCAGGCTCATCGCCACCGCTTTGTACTGCAGGGCCAGGTACGGAACGATGCCGATGAGGGCAATGATCGCCACCAGCGCGGCCAGCCGCCGCGAGCGGCCGAAGCGCGAGGAGATGAAATCGGCAATGGACACCACGTTCTGGCTGCGCGCCACCAGCGCCAGGCGCTCGATGATGCGCCAGCCGAACAGCAGCATCAGCAGCGGGCCGATGTAGATGGGCAGGTAGCCCACGCCGTGGCGCACCGCGGTACCGACCGCGCCGTAGAAGGTCCACGACGAGCAGTACACGGCCAGCGCCAGGCTGTAGACGACCGGCCGCAGCCACGGCCGGTCGGGGTACATCGGCCGGCGGTCGCCCCACCACGCCACGCCGAACAGCAGCGCGGCATAGGCAACCGAGACCAGCAGCAGGATCCAGCTGGAGACCACGCGCGCGTTTCCGTCAGGACAGAGGCCAGTAGATCACGACCGTTGGCCATTCTGGTAGGTCACGACCGTTGGTCGTGACGGGGCATCCGTGCCCACTGACAGTGGGCACCCACCAGAAGAGGTGGACGGTGTCCGTGCCCACCAACGGTGGGCACCTACCGGGAATCAATGGGCACCCACCGGCAACCGGCCTTACTCGGCCGGCACGCCCATTTCCTTCAGCAGCTCGGGCGCCGGGTAGACCTTGGCCAGCAGCCAGCGCAGGTAGCGCATGTCCACGTGCACGGCACGCTTGAAGCGCGGGTCGAACCACCAGCTGGCGCTGACCGATTCCCAGTTGCTGTCGAAGTTCAGGCCGATCAGCTCACCCTTGGCGTTGAGCACCGGCGAGCCGGAGTTGCCGCCGGTGGTGTCCAGGTTGGTCAGGAAGTTGACCGTCTGGGTCTTCAGCGCCGGGTCGGCGGTGCTGCCGAAATCGCCCTTGGCGATGGCGGCCAGCTGCGGCTTCGGTGCATCGAACGGGTAGGCGTTGGTGTTCTTTTCGACGATGCCGGCCACGGTGGTCACCGGCGAATAGGTCACGCCGTCACGCGGATGCAGCGCCTCCACCTTGCCGTAGCTGATGCGCAGGGTGCGGTTGGCATCCGGGTACACCGCGCGGCCCTGCTTGGCACGCCAGGCGAACAGCGCCTGCATGTAAGCCGGGCGCAGGCGCAGCTGCTCGCCTTCGCGGGTCTTGCTCTCGTTCTCGATGCGCAGCTGCGCGGCCACCAGCGGGCCGGCCACGGCCACCAGCGGATCGGCGGCCAGGGCCTTGCCTTCGCGGGCGGCGGCGAAGCGGGACAGGCGCTGGGCCTCGTCACCCAGCTGGGTGCCGGCGTACAGGCCATCCAGAGCCTTGGCCAGCTCGGCCGGGGTACGGCCGAAGGCGGCGTCGAACTCGGCCACGCGCTGCGCATCCGGCAACTGCTGGTAGCGGGTCAGCAGGCGGGTCAGCAGGGCCTTCTCGACCTCCGGTGCGTAGCGGCGCTGCACCTGCTTGAGCACGCCCTCGATCATCGCCTGGTCGCGCTGCTGGTAGCCGGTCTCGCGCTGCGCATCCGGCTTGGCCGATTCGATGCGCAGGCGTTCCAGCAGCAGGGCCGAGCGCAGCAGCTGGGTCTGCGCGGCCATCTGGTCCAGCAGCAGGTCACGCTCGCCCACCGCCGCGCCCTGCGACAGGTTGGCCAGCAGCGCCTTGATGTCGGCCTGGTACTTGCGGTCGGTGGCGGCCAGCATGGCGGTTTCGTCGGCAGCGCGCTGGGCCTTGGCATCGCTGCGCAGCAGGCCTTCCAGCTCGCCGGCGGCGCGCTTGCGGTTGTTCTTCAGCGACTGCAGCTGCGAGGCGTAGCGGGTGCGTGCCTGCGCATCGTTGGCGCTGGCCGCCTCGATGGTGTCGATCATCTGCTGGAACACCGAGACCCGGCGCGGCAGCACGGTGTCGATCTGGCCGGCGAATTCGGCTGCGGTGCGGTGGCGGTAGGTGATGCCCGGGTAACCGGCCAGCATCGCGTAGTCGCCTTCCTTCGGGCCTTCCACCGACATCTGCAGGTGCGCCGGCGCCTGGTAGGGCACGTTGTCCTTGCTGTAGGCGGCCGGCTTGCCGTCCTTGCCGACGTAGGCGCGCAGCAGGGTGAAATCGCCGGTGTGGCGCGGCCACATGAAGTTGTCGATCTCGTCGCCGTAGTTGCCGATGGCACGCGGCGGTGCGTACACCAGGCGCACGTCGCTCAGTTCCAGCTGGGCGATGCGGTAGAAATCGGTGCCGTAGTACATGTTGGCCACCGAGCAGCGCACGCTGCCGTCCTTCTCGCACTCGGCCACGATCTGCTTGCTGGCCGCGTCGACGGCGTCGAAGTAGGCACGGCCGGTCTTGCCGCGGGCCTGGGCCAGCACCTGGTCGGTCACCTTGTCGAAGCCGACGGTGACCAGCACGCGGAAGTCCGGGTTGGCCGGGCGCTCGTCGGCACGGCCCTGGGCGATGAAACCGCCGTTGATGAGGTCGTGCTCGGGCGAGCTGTTGTACTGGATCACGCCCATCGCCACGTGGTGGTTGGTCAGCAGCAGGCCATCGGCGGAAACGAACGAGGCGGTACCACCGCCGGCACGCACCACTGCGCTCAGCGGCGGCGCGGTGACGTTGGCCAGCTCGGCCGGGTTGCCCTTGAAACCGGCCGCCTGCAGCGGCTTGGCCAGCTCCGGCAGCTGGGTCGGCATCCACATGCCTTCATCGGCGTGGGCGCCTGCAGCGAGGGTCAGGCCCAGGGCCAGGGCGGCAGGAAGGGTTTTACGGGCGGGCATCGGCATTTCCGGCAGTACAGAACAGCCCGGGACCATAGCCGCTGGGGGCGGATGGGGCAACGGCCGATGGTTGGGGGCGGCGCGTTCATCGGCCGCTCGACCAGCCTACAATCGGCGCTCCATCACATGCAGTCAGGGAAGCAGCATGATCGTCGGTATCGACCTGGGCACCACCCATTCGCTGGTGGGCATCTACGAGGCAGGTGGCGGGCGGCTGTTCCCCAATGCACACGGCGAGCTGCTGACGCCCTCGGTGGTCAGCCTGGCCGATGGCGCGGTGCTGGTCGGGCAACCGGCGCGCGACCGCCTGGTCAGCCATCCGGCGCACAGCGTGGCGAACTTCAAGCGCTGGATGGGGACCGACCGGCAGACCCGCCTGGGCGACCGCAGCTTCCGGCCCGAGGAACTGTCGGCGCTGGTGCTGCGCTCGCTGCTGGCCGACGCCGAGGCCGCGCTCGGGCAGAAGGTGGAAGAGGCGGTGATCAGCGTGCCGGCGTACTTCTCCGATGCGCAGCGCAAGGCAACGCGCAGCGCCGGCGAACTGGCCGGCATCCGCGTCGAGCGCCTGATCAACGAGCCCACGGCAGCAGCGCTGGCCTATGGCCTGCAGCAGCGCGAGGGCGAAGGCCGCGTGCTGGTGCTGGACCTGGGCGGCGGCACCTTCGATGTCTCGATCCTGGAGCTGTTCGACGGGGTGGTCGAAGTCCATGCCAGTGCCGGTGACAATTTCCTGGGCGGCGAGGATTTCTCGCGCGTGCTGCTGGACGCCCTGCTGGCCGACCAGCGGCTGGACCTGGCCACGCTGGCCGCCAGCGAGAAGGCGCAGCTGCTGCGGCATCTGGAACTGTTCAAGCGCGAACTGAGCCACAGCGGCAGCAGCACGCTGGAACTGGCACTGGGCGAGCGCCAGCTGCACTGGGCGCTGGACGAGGCGGCATTCGCCCGGCTGTGCGATCCCCTGCTGCAGCGCATGCGTGGCCCGATCGAGCGCGCCATCCGCGATGCGCGGCTGCAGCCGGACGCACTGGACGACATCGTGCTGGTGGGCGGCGCGGTACGCATGCCGATGGTCAGCCGCCTGGTCACCCGCATGTTCGGCCGGCTGCCGCTGCGCCATATCCACCCCGACCATGCCATCGCCCTGGGTGCCACCGTCGCCGCCGGCCTGAAGGGACGCGACGAGGCCCTGCGCGAAGTGGTGCTGACCGATGTCTGCCCCTACACGCTGGGCACCCAGGTGTCGCGCCGCACCGCCGACGGGCAGTCGCGCGGAGGCTATTTCCACCCGATCATCCAGCGCAACAGCGTGGTGCCGGTCAGCCGCGAGGATCGCTTCTTCCCCATCCAGGAGCAGCAGCGCGAAGTGGTGATCGACATCTACCAGGGCGAAAGCCCGACCGTGGACCGCAACATCAAGCTGGGCGAGCTGCGCGTGCCGCTCACCCATCGCGGGCCGCTGGAGGAACGCGGCGTCACCACCCGCTTCACCTACGACATCAACGGCCTGCTGCAGGTGGAAGTCACCGAGGACGCCAGCGGCCTGCGCCATGAGCTGATCCTGGAGCAGAACCCGGGCCTGCTGTCGCCCACCGAGATCCAGCAGCGCCTGGCGGCACTGCAAGGCCTGAAGATCCACCCGCGCGACACCCAGCAGAACCTGGCCGTGGTGGCCCGCGCCGAGCGCCTGTACGAGGAATTCATCCACCACCGCGACACGCTGCAGGGCTGGCTGATGCAGTTCCGCCATGCCCTGGACGGCCAGGACCTGCACCACATCGAGCAGCAGCGCCGCGAGCTGTCCCAGGCGCTGGACATGCTGGAGCGCGATGCATGAGCTGGGGCCTGGAGGTGCTGGCGCTGGGCGAGGACGCCGACGAGCGCACGATCAAGCGCGCCTACGCGCAGCGCCTGCGGGTGACCCGCCCCGACGATGACCCGGCCGCGTTCCAGCAGCTGCATGAGGCCTACCAGGCCGCGCTTGCATGGGTGCAGCAGCGGCCGGTGCCACTGGAAGCAGCAAGCGCCGCCAGCGCCCACGTAGCCAGCGGACCCGAACCCGCGCCCGAACCTGCGCCTGCAGCTGCACCCGCACCTGCGGACAGGGCGCTCGCCGATGCCCCACCCCTGCCCCCGCAGACCGTGGACGTCGCCTCCAGCGCACACGGCATCCTGACCCGGGCCTTGCAGCTGGAGCCTGGCCCGCTGCGCGACTGGCTGGCGCAGCAGCCCGAACTGTGGTCGCTGTACAGCAAGCCTGCCATCGGCGAGGCGGTGCTGGCCCAGCTGTGCAACCACGTCCCGCCGCTGTCGATGGGCATCAGCGAAGTGCTTGTCGAGACCTTCGGCTGGAATGATCTGCACAGCGGCATCGACCCCTATGCGCTGCACGCGCACCGCCTGCAGATGCATCGCAGCTGGGTGGTGCAGCCGCGCAACCATGGGCGACTGGCCGAGCTGCTGCGGCAGAACGGGCTGCCTTCAACCGTCACCAGCGCGCGCGACCACCTGGCCTGGTTGTCACGCCCCTGGAAGGTCTGGCAGGCCCTGCTGACGTCGCTGCCGCCGATGCGGGGGCGCGACCTCAATCGCACGCTGGACGTGCTGTGCATCGACGATGCCACCGATGCACCCGCACCATTGCGCGCGCAGCAGGTCGACTTCTGGCTGCGCATCGGCCAGCGCGACCGCATGAGCGTGGTGCGCGGCCTGCAGGGCCTGCTGCGCGGCATCGCCAGTGGCCTCGCCCTGTCGGCGCTGATCCTGGGGTATGGCGTGCTGAAGAGCAGCGAGCCCGACGCATGGCCCATGCAGCGTTTCGCCGAGCTTGCACTGTGGGCGCTGCTCGCGCTGACGGTGTTGGGCGCGCTGGCACCGCCCCTGCACACGCTGCTGCGCTGGCAGAGCGGCGATGAACCTGCCGCTTCGCGCGGGCGCTATCCGCGCCTGCTGCTGATTCCGCTGCTGGCGGTGATGGCGGTGGTGCTGATCCACGTCCTGGACCTGCGCGTGGCCGGCACGGCGGTGGCGTGGTCGGCGCTGGTGCTGGCCCTGGTGCGCTTCTGGAAGCGCAGCCGCCTGGAAGTGCATTTCAACGGCTGGCTGCTGCTGGCCGCGCTGCCGCTGCTGAAGCTGACGGTCATGATGGTGGTGGTGGCCGAACTGGCCCTGGTCGCCACGCTCGTGCTCTGGCTGTGGGATGGCTGGCGCAATGTGCGGGGCCAGTGGGCATGAGTGATTGGATGCAACGGCTGGGGCTGGACGCCGACGCTGACGAGCGCGCCATCAAGCGCGCCTATGCCAGGCAGCTGCGGGTCACCCGGCCCGAAGATGATCCGGTGGCGTTCCAGCAGCTGCACGAGGCCTACCAGGCCGCGTTGGCGCAGCTGGCCGGCGATGTGGAACCGCCCAGGCACAGCGCGCCGCAGGCGTCGACACACGAGGTGGACCACGATGCCGTTGCCGCGCAGCTGGTCGAGGTGGCCGCACAGGGCGATGACGCGCTCCTGCGGCAGACCCTGCAGCAGCAACCGGAGCTGTGGTCGCTGCACGGCAAGCGTCTTATTGGCCAGGCCGTGCTGCAGCACCTGGTGAACAACGAACCCGCCCTGCCACGCACGCGTTTCGACGTGCTCGGTGAATGCTTCGGCTGGGATGACCCGGTACGGGGCTGGGACATGCACTGGCTGGATGCCGTGGCACGCCGCTGCGAACAGCGCTGGCTGCTGTCGCCGGACGGTGCGGGTGCGCTGGCGGTCCGCTGCTCAGGCATCAGCGACACCCTGCTGGTGCCCGGCAGCGATGTGCTGCCCAGCCTGCGCGAGCCGCGCCCGGCCTGGCGCAACCTGCTGAGCACCCTGCAGCCGTCGCGCGCGCACCAGGCGATCAACCTGCTGGCGGCGCTGGGCTACTGGCACGACCTGCGCCTGCCACCGGGCCTGGATGCCGGGCAGGTGGCGTTCTGGTCACGCTTCGGGCGCGAGGACGACGCCATCCATTGGCAGGCCGGCGGCCTGCGCACGTTGCTGGTGGCACTGGCCCTGGGGCTGCTCTGCACCTGGGGCGTGGTCGCCAGCTGGCCGCTGCCCGCCTCGTCCGATGGCCTGCTGGACGGAGGCCAGCGCGCGGCGCTGCTCATCGCGGTTGCGGTGCTGCTGGCCCCGGTGCTGTGGCTCAGCTCCATGGTGCTGCGTGCGATCGTGCGCTGGCAGTCCCTGCCGGAGCACGCTGCAACGGTCCTGCCGGGGCTGCGCATCCTGGCCATTCCGCTGGCGGTCGCCGCGGTGATGGGTGCGTTCCACCTCGCACTGCGCAGCACCACCGAGGTTCCCTTCACCGCGCTGCTCGTGCTGCTGGTGGCCAGCGCCGTGGTGCTGCGCATGGCCCGCCAGCGCTTCGTGAAGCGCTGCGTGCCGGCCGGGGAGGAGGCCGGCGGCGCAGGCATGATGATCGCCATCCTGCTGATCGTGCCCGCGCTGATGGTGGCCCTGGTCTACTGGGCCAAGGACCTGCACGCCCACCGCGACCAACTGCGCTGGTTCAACCGTTGATCGCCGCCGGCGACGGGGTCATTTCTCGCGGCGCCAGTTCAGCGAGCCGCGGTTTTCCACCGTGCTCGATTCCACTTCCACGTCGAAGCCGCGGCGCAGCAGGTACTTCAGGGTCAGCACCGAACCGGCGCCCACCATCGACACGCCGTAGCCGACATACAGCTTGGGCGAGATGTACTTGCCGAAACCGATGACCGAACCGCCCAGCGCGCGCGACTGGCTCACGCCGGCATCGTCCAGGCCCAGCTTGGCGCCCAGCTGCGAGGCCAGCAGGCCGCTGCCGGCCGACAGCGCCGCCGAGGCCGCGGTGACCTGCTGGGTCTGGTCGGTACTGGCGTTGGTCAGGCTGCGGCCGAGCACCAGGTAGGCCAGCGCTTCGGACTGCGACATCGCCGGGTCCGACCACACGTCCGCGCGCGGCTGCTGCGCGCGCCCGGTCACGTCGATGCCGGCGGTGACATCACCGATGCGCCGTTCGGCGCGGATGTTGATGCGCGGATCGGAGACGGCGTTGTAGTTCCAGTTGAGGTTGCCGCGGGTGATGGTCAGGTCCTGGCCATAGGCCTTGTAGCGGCCGCTCACCTCAAGGCCGCCATTGGCGGTCATCTCGCGGCCGGGCTTGGCCCACACCTGCATCTTGCCGGTCAGCCCGCCCTTCAGGCCGAAGCCGGTCATCTTCACCTTGTCGCCCAGGCTCACCGTCAGGTCCATGTCCAGCGGCGAGGTACGCGACTCCTCCGGGTCGGCCGGGTCCAGCACCACCACGTCCTCGGACACCGAGGTGCCGCGGTCCAGGCGCTCCAGGTCGATATCGGCCTCGGGCACATTGACGGTGCCGCGCAGCTCCATCGCCGCCTTGGCCAGGGTGAAGTCCAGATCGGGGTTGGCCACGATGCGCAGTTCGCTGGTGTTGGACACCAGCACGTTCTCGCCGTGGATCTTCAGCTGCAGCGGCTGCGCATCGCCGAACCAGGACAGGCCACCGTCCACGTACAGCGTGCCCTGGCCCGAGTTGGCCTGCGCGGTGATCTTGGCCGAGCCATCGGGCTGGGCCACGAAGCTGCCCTTGCCCTGGTCGAAGGTCAGGCCCAGCGCCGGGAACTCGCCCTTGAAGTTGCTCAGCGTGGCATCGCCGCCCAGCGAAGGCTGGCCGCGCGTGCCGCGCAGGCTCACGTGGCCTTCGATCAGGCCGGTGGGGCGCACGATGTCCGGCGAGAACAGCTCCAGCCAGTACAGCCGCGACATGTTGAGGTAAAGCTCGCCGTTCAACGGCGCGCTGGCTTCCCAGCCGGTCTGCATCTTCGCATCGACGAAGCCGTTGCCCTGGAAGCCCAGGCCCAGGTAGCCCTTGATGCTGGCCGGGGTCATGTCCAGCTTCAGCGAGAACTGGTCGTAGCGCACCAGTTCGCCGCGGGTGCTGTCGGTGCCGGCGTTGCGGATCTCGCCCAGGCGCACGCCGCCTTCCTTCGAGCGCACTTCCACGTGGCCTTCCCACGCATTGGCGCGCGGGCGGATCTGCGCGTCCAGGCTGACATCGCCACGCAGGTAGATGCGGCGGCCGGACTGCGGCGGCAGCCACGGCTGCACCAGCGACAGCGGCAGCGCATCACTGCGCACCACCACGCCCTCGCGCGGCCAGTTGGCCTGCGCGCACAGCGCGCCACCGCCGGTGGTGGCCAGGCAGGCTTCGGACAGCGTGTAAGTGCCGCCGTTGATGGCGAAGGTCGCCGGTGCCCGCAGCGACCACGCATCGCCCTTCATCGGTGCGATGCGCAGCGCGGCCAGTTCCCCGCGCCACTGCGTCCCCTGCTGGCGCACGCTGCCCTGCAGGTCGATCGCGCCCATCTCGTTGCGCGTCTGTGCGGCCAGGCGCAGGTTGGAGACGCTGCCCTGTGCATCCACGTTCAAGCGTTCCAGCAGCATGCCCGCGTTGACCTGCTGGCCCTGTACGGCCAGCGTGCCGCTGTCGCCACGCCACGGCAGGTGGCCCTTGATGCTCAGGCTTTCGGCGCCGTAGCCATCCCAGTTGAGGTTGTTGCCGACCAGGTCGGCGGTGATGTCCGGCGCATCGCGCGGGCCCTTCACCTGCACCTGGCCGCGCAGGCCGCCATCGGCGCCGGGCAGCAGGTCGCTCAGCTGCAGCGGCTCGAAGCGTGCGTCGATGTCCAGGCGGTCACCCACCTTGCCCGACGCGGTCACCCGGCTGCTGCCCACGGTCAGCTTCAGCTCGCCCTGGCCCTGTTCGCCCTGCAGGGCGAACTTGCCCTGCGCGTCGACGTTGCGCTGGCGCAGCGTGCCCTTCAGCGAGGGCAGGTCCACGGTCGCCTGCAGCGTGCCGGTGGTACCGGCCGGTGCATTGGCCGGCGGCGGCAGCTGCTGGCCCTTGGACGCAAGATTGCCGGACAGCCGTCCATTCCAGCCCGGCACGAAATAGCCCGGGTCGAAATCCTTCAGCGTCGCCTTGGCATCCCAGTCCAGCTGCGGCGACCAGGCCACCTGGCCTTCCACCTGCAGCTGCCCGCCCGGTGTCTGTGCCTGCAGCTGGTGGATCTGTGCGGCCTTGTCGTTGCCACGCACGTCGAAGCGCAGCTGTGCCTTCTGTTCCTCGCGCTGCACGTCGGCACGGCCGATCGCAGCCCAGGCCTGCAGCGTGCCGGCCAGGCCGAAGCGCGCTTCCTTCAGCGTCACCGGCACCGGTGCGCTGCCGGCGGTGTTCGGGTCCGGCGCCGGCACCCAGGTCAGGTTCTGCGCGATCACCGAGAAATTGAGTTTCTGCTGGTCTTCCTGGCTGAAATCAGCGGTGCCTTGCAGGCGTGCTTCGCCGCCCAGGCCCTTCACCACCAACGGCGAGACCTTCAGCACCTGGTCCTGCAGCGAAACCACCGACGGTGCCAGCTCCAGTTCCTGCTCGCCCTGCTTCACCCGGCCGTGCAGGTTGGCGTTGCCGCCCTTGCCTGAGGCGGTGAAATCCAGCGCCAGCGGCGCGATGCCCGAGGTCGCCAGCGCCGGCGACAGCAGTGCCAGGTCCAGCTCGTCGCTGCGGACCGTGGCATTCCAGGTCGGGTCGGTGCGGCCGTCGAACACCAGCATCGCCTTCAGCGGCTGCGGTGCACGGCCGGCCACGGCCACTTCCATGTGCGCCAGGTCGCCACGCGCCACCAGGCCCAGGGTCGCGGCGGTGCGTCCACGCGGTGTCGGCAGCACCGCCGTCACGGTCACGTCGGTGTCGTAATCCTTGGCCGGAATGTAACGGCCCTGCGCGGTGAAATCGCCCATGTCGCTGGCCACGACCAGCTGCCGGGCCTGGAATTCACCGTTGGCGATCTCGATGCCGCCGCGCACGCGGCTGATGTCGATCACCGGTTCGTTGGCCTGGCTGATGCGGAACCCATCGATGGCGATGACATCGGCCTGGATCGCCAGCGGCATCTCGATCTGCGGCAGCGAATCGGGCCACGACGGCAGCTTGAACGGCTCATCGCTCTTGGCCAGGTTGAGCGTGGCGTTGGTCAGTTCCAGCTTGTCCAGCTGCAGCTTGCGGCCCAGCAGCGGGCGCAGGTCCGGCTCCAGGTGCGCGCGTTCGGCGTGGAAGTGGATGTCGTCGTAGCGGAAATCGACGTTGTACAGGGTCAGCGGCCCGGCCACCGGGCCGTCCGCTTTGTCCCAGGTGAAGCTGGCGCCCACCGGCAGGCGCGCCACCACCTGGGCCAGCAGCACATCGCGGCCGGCCACGGTCTGCAGCAGCCAGTACACGGCCAGCAGTGCCAGCAGCACCAGGCCGATCACGCCCACGCCCGACCATGCCCAGAAACGGCGGCGGCGGTAGAAACGCACGCGCGGCGGCGGCGGAGTGCGGGTGTCCGGGGTCTGCGCGCTCACAGGTCCGCTCCGATGTTCAGGTACAGCTGGAACTGCGAATCAGGGTTGTTCAGGCCGTGCGCGATGTCCACGCGCACCGGCCCCACCGGCGATTTCCAGCGCACGCCGAAGCCCACGCCTGTATGCAGGTCGATGGTGTTGTCGAACGCGCTGCCGGTGTCGACGAACACCGCCGCACCCCACGGGCCGCCCTTGAAGTAATGCTCGTACTCGGCCGAGCCGACCACCAGGTTCTTCGCGCCGAGCGCGTACTTGTCCGGGGCCGGCGTGCGCGGGCCCACTTCACGGAAGGCGTAGCCGCGGATGCTGCGGTCGCCACCGGCGAAGTAGCGCAGGCTCGGCGGCATCGCCACCAGGTCACTGGTCCAGGTGGTGCCGCCTTCGCCACGCAGGATCAGGCGATCACTCTGGCCCACCGGGATGTACCAGCGCAGCACCGCGTTGGCCTGCACGAAGCTGGTATCCGAACCGGCGCCCTCGATGCCGCCGCGCAGGGTGGCGGTGCCGCTGATGCCGCTGCGCGGGAACAGCGGATCGTCGACGTTGACGTAGTCGGCGACCAGCTGCGGGTACACCAGGGTCGAGGTGTTGTAGACCGCATTGGTGAACTCGGTGCCCGAGGCGTAGCGCCAGCGCTCGCGCAGGGCGTTCATCGAGGCGATGGCGGTCCAGTACTCGTTGATCTGCCCGCTGCGGCTGGCGATCAGCTTGAAGTTGCGCAGGTCGATGTAGTCGGTCTGCTCGTCGTAGGCACTGGCGGTGAACCCGTACCAGCCATCGAGCCACTTGAACGCCGGCACGCGGTAGGTGCTGGTCAGGCTCTTGCGCTTCTGCGCATAGTCCAGCTGGGTGTTCATCTTGTGGCCGCGGCTGTTCACGTAGCGCCGCTCGATGCCGCCGCGCACACCCGCGCCACTCTCGCTGCCGTAGCTCAGGCCCGAGGTATAGATGGTGCGCTTGGCCCGGGTCAGCTTCACGTCCACCGGCACTTCGCCGTTCTCGTCGGCCTGGTCGGGCCGCGGCTGGATGTCGATCACGCTGAAGTAATCGAGCTTGGTCAGCGACTCGCGCAGGCGGTCCAGCTTGCCTTCGTGGAAGTAGCTGCCCTGTTCCCAGTACACCAGCGGGTCGAACAGCTTGTCGACGAAGTAGTCCTGCTCGAACGTCACCGGGCCCATGTTGTAGCGGCGGCCGCTGTCCCAGGTCAGGTCGATGTCGGCAGCGTTTTCCGCGCGGGTGACCTGCACCTGGCGCTGGGTGTAGTCGGCATCGAAGTAGCCACGCTCGGCCAGGCGCCGGGTGATGGTGATCTTGCTGGCTTCGTACTGGGTGTGTTCGAAGCGCTGGCCCTTGCGCGGCTTGAACGCGGCCAGGTCGTCCTGCAGGTACTGGTCGTACATGGCAGGGCCGGTGATGTCGATGTGCTCGCGGCGCACGCGCACCGGCTCGCCCTTCTCCACCCGGATATGCACCTGCACGCGCTCGTCCTGGCGGGGCGCTTCCACGGTGATCACCGGGTTGTAGTAGCCAAACGGCTCCAGCGCCTCGCGGGTCTGCCGCTCGGCCTGCGACAGCAGGTATTCCAGCCGCGACTCGCCCTGTTCCTTGCCGATGGTGTCGTACAGCGTCAGCGATTCCTGGATGTTCTCGATGATCGCGGCGTCGTCGCCCTTGTCCAATCCCTTGATGTCCACCTTGTCGATGGTGCCGCGCGCATGGGCCACGGACGTGGTGGCCAGGGTCAGGACCATCAGCGGGAGGGCGTATTTCTTTGGCTGCATGCGGCACAGCATACCGACCGCGCGTGACGATGCGAAATGCAGCGCACGAATGGGGATCGGTTGTTAAGTGGCAGTCAAAATGCGCGTCTTTATGCGCCTCATCTGCACGATATGGGTAGCGCCGGGCCATGCCCGGCGAGCGCACAGCGCGGCCGCACGAAAAGCCGCCGGGCATGGCCCGGCGCTACCCACCCATCCACGCCATGCGTGGATGGGTCATCCCGATCAGCTCGACAGGTGCTCGATCGCCGCCACCTTGCCCAGGCGCTCGCCCAGCATCGTCAGCAGCGCCAGGCGGTTGCCACGCAGGGCCGGGTCTTCGGCATTGACCATCACGCCATCGAAGAAGGCATCGACCTGCGGGCGCAGGCGGGCCAGGCGCGCCAGCACGGCCACGTAGTCCTTCTGGTGCAGGCTGGCGCCGGTGTCGTCGATGGCCGCGGTGACCGCTTCGGCCAGCGCGCGCTCGGCGTCTTCCTGCAGCAGCGATGCATCGATCTGGCCCGGAATGTCGCCCTCGGCCTTGCGCAGGATGTTGCGGATGCGCTTGTTGGCCGCGGCCAGCGCCTCGGCTTCCGGCAACGCGGCGAAGGTGCCGATTGCGTCAAGGCGGCGGTCGAAGTCATACAGCGAGGCCGGCTTCAGCTCGGCCACCGCGTTGAAGTGCGTGGCCGGCACGCCCTTGTCGCTGTAGTAGCCCTTCAGGCGGTCGAGGATGAAGTCGTACAGCTCAGCCACGTCGGCCTGCACGTTGCGCGCGGCCAGGCCGGCGTTGGCGCTGGCCAGCAGCGCGCGCAGGTCCAGCTCGAAGCCGCTCTCGATGATCGTGCGGGCCAGGCCCAGCGCGTTGCGGCGCAGGGCGAACGGGTCCTTGTTGCCGGTCGGCTTCAAGCCCGCGGCAAAACCGCCGGCCAGCGTATCGACGCGTTCAGCAATCGCCAGCACCTTGCCCAGCACCGACAACGCGATGTCATCGCCACCGAAGCGCGGCTGGTAGGCCTCGTCGATGGCCAGCGCCACCTCGGGCGATTCGCCACCGGCCACGGCGTAGTGGCGGCCGGCGATGCCCTGCAGTTCCGGGAACTCATTGACCATGCGCGACTGCAGGTCGTTCTTGGCCAGCTGGGCGGCACGCTTGGCCAGCACCGGGTCGGCACCGACCTGCGCCGCGATC
The DNA here is from genome assembly GCF_058787375.1 of Stenotrophomonas sp. FW305-3-2-15-E-LB1. Classification (NCBI taxonomy): domain Bacteria; kingdom Pseudomonadati; phylum Pseudomonadota; class Gammaproteobacteria; order Lysobacterales; family Lysobacteraceae; genus Stenotrophomonas; species Stenotrophomonas sp. FW305-3-2-15-E-LB1. The sequence goes on along the minus strand of NZ_JBYSZR010000003.1, from coordinate 12,996 downwards.
ACTTCGGCCAGCGCCGACACGCGCGCCACCTTGTCGGCCACGCTGCCCAGCTTGGCCTGGTAGGTCACCGTCTTCAGGCCCTCGCCCATCGACTCCAGGCCCTGCTTCAGGTCTTCGTCGAAGAAGAACTTGGCATCGGCGAAGCGCGGGCGGATCACGCGCTCGTAGCCCTTGGCCACTTCGGCCACGTCCTTCGATTCGATGTTGGCGATGCCGATGAACTTCTCGGTCAGCTTGCCGCTGTCATCCAGCACCGGGAAGAACTTCTGGTTAATCTCCATCGTCTCGATCAGCGCTTCCTGCGGCACGGCCAGGAACGCGCGCTCGAAGCTGCACAGCACCGCCGCCGGCCATTCGACCAGGTTCACCACCTGCTCCAGGTTGTCCTCGGTGATGCGGGCGCTGCCACCGGCCTGGCCGGCAGCGGCCTCGACCTCGGCCACGATGCGCTCACGGCGCTCGGCCGGGTCGACCAGCACCTTGGCCGCGCGCAGCGATTCCACGTAATCCTGCGGCTGGCTCAGCCACACGGTCTTGTCATGGTGGAAGCGGTGGCCGCGGCTCATGCGGTCGGCCTTCAGGCCGAACAGCTCGGCGTCCACCACATCGTTGCCGTGCAGCAGCACCAGCCAGTGCGCCGGGCGGGCGAAGCCCCAGTCGTGGTCGCCCCAGCGCATCGGCTTGGGAATCGGCATCGCAGCGATGGCCTCGCGCAGGATCTCCGGCAGCAGCGCAGCGGTGCGCGCACCCTGGCTCACCGCACGGTGGACGAAGCGCTCACCCTTGTTGTCGCTGGTCTTTTCCAGCGCGGTCCAGTCGATCCCGGCCTTGGCCGCGAAGCCCTGCAGGGCCTTGGTCGGCTGGCCTTCGGCGTCCAGCGCGATGTTCAGGTACGGGCCCAGCACTTCGCTGCGCTGCTCGGGCTGTTCCAGGCCGACGCCGGGCAGCAGCACGGCCAGGCGGCGCGGGGTCGACAGCGGGCGGGCATCGCCCAGTTCCAGTTCAACGCCACGCTTGCGCAGGCCGTCGACAACGCCATCGAAGAAGGCCTGGGCCAGGCCCGGCAGCGCCTTGACCGGCAGCTCCTCGGTGCCCAGTTCGATCAGCAGGGGGGACAGTTGGCTCATCGTTTCAATCCTGTGGTGGGGGCGCAGCGCGCGACGCGGCCGGCGCCCCGGGGCAATGGGGTGTTGGAAAGCAGCGCGGCCGTCAGGCCTTCTTCGCGCCCGGGAAACCCAGCTTTTCGCGCTGCTCGTAGTAGGCCTTGGCCACCGCCTGGGCCAGCGCGCGCACGCGCAGGATGTAGCGCTGGCGTTCGGTCACGCTGATCGCGCGGCGCGCATCGAGCAGGTTGAAGGTATGGCTGGCCTTCATCACCTGTTCGTAGGCCGGCAGCGGCAGGTTCACTTCCACCAGCTTCTGCGCCTCGCGCTCGCACGCGTCGAAGCGGTGGAACATTTCTTCCACGTCGGCGTGTTCGAAGTTGTAGGTGCTCTGCTCCACCTCGTTCTGGTGGTACACGTCGCCGTAGGTCACCGGCTGGCCATCCGGGCCGTAGGTCCAGACCAGGTCGTAGACGTTGTCGCAGTTCTGCAGGTACATGCACAGGCGCTCGAGACCGTAGGTGATCTCGCCCAGCACCGGGCGGCACTCCAGGCCACCGGCCTGCTGGAAGTAGGTGAACTGGGTCACTTCCATGCCGTTGAGCCAGACTTCCCAGCCCAGGCCCCAGGCGCCCAGCGTCGGCGATTCCCAGTTGTCCTCGACGAAGCGCAGGTCGTGCACCAGCGGGTCGATGCCCAGCGCCTTCAGCGAATCCAGGTACAGCTGCTGGATGTTGTCCGGTGCCGGCTTCATCGCCACCTGGTACTGGTAGTAGCGCTGCAGGCGGTTCGGGTTCTCGCCATAGCGGCCGTCGGTGGGGCGGCGCGAAGGCTGCACGTAGGCCGCGTTCCAGCCTTCCGGGCCGATCGCACGCAGGAAGGTGGCCGGGTGGAACGTACCGGCGCCCACCTCCAGGTCGAGCGGCTGGATGAGCACGCAGCCCTGCTGGGCCCAGAACTGGTTCAGGGTCTGGATCAGGCCCTGGAAGGTGATCGGAACGGTCGGGGTCGCGGACATGCGGACGATTCTTGGCCGGCAGAGGGGTGCGCTAGTATAACGGCCGACCTGCGGGGCATTCCGTACCCGGGAGGAGCAGGCAGATGGAACACCGGCTGCCGGCAGGCACGCCCGGGGCACCGCCCCCGTTGCCGCCAGGGCGCCTGCAGTTCGAGCAGGTGGCCGCTGCCGCACTGGCCGATGGCCTGATCGCCGAGCGTGACCGCGACCGCGTGCGCTTTTCGGCACAGGGCGCGCGCAACGCCAGCGAAGTACACCCGCTGGTGCTGCTGTCCAACCTCAAGCTGGCCGCCAGCGAGGGCGGCGAGCTGAACCTGGAACGCCTGACCGAATGGCTGGCCCGGCGCACCGGCTGCCGCTACCTGCGCATCGACCCGACCCGCGTCGACGTCGCCTCGGTCACCGCCGTGGCCTCGCACGCCTATGCCCGCCGCCACCGTTTCCTGCCGCTGGCGGTGGATGCCGAGCGCGTGCTGGTGGCCACCAGCGAGCCGCTGGCCCAGGAATGGCGCCGCGACCTGCAGCACCTGACCCGGCGCCAGATCGAGCTGGCGATGGTCAATCCGCTCGACCTGCACCGCTACACGATGGAGTTCTTCGGGGTCACGCGCTCGGTGCGCGGGGCCCGCGGCGACGTGCGCGGCGAAGCCAACACCACCCTGCCCAGCTTCGAGCAGCTGGTCGAGCTCGGCCGCGCCGGTGACGTCAACGCCGACGACCAGCACATCGTCCACATCGTCGACTGGCTGCTGCAGTACGCCTACGAACAACGCGCCTCGGACATCCACCTGGAGCCGCGCCGCGAGATGGGGCGCATGCGCTTCCGCATCGATGGCGTGCTGCACAAGGTGTTCGAGGTGCCAGCGGCGGTGATGACCGCCGTGGTCAGCCGCATCAAGGTGCTCGGCCGCATGGACCTGGCCGAGCGCCGGCGCCCGCAGGACGGCCGCATCAAGACCCGTTCGCCGGGTGGCCGCGAAGTCGAAATGCGCCTGTCGACCATGCCCACCGCCTTCGGCGAGAAGTGCGTGATGCGCATCTTCGACCCGGACGCGGCCTTCAAGAGCATCGACCAGCTCGGCTTCAGCCCGCAGGAGGCCGCCGGCTGGAGCGCCCTGGTCGAGCGCCCGCACGGCATCGTGCTGGTCACCGGCCCCACCGGTTCGGGCAAGACCACCACCCTGTATTCCACCCTGAAGCGGCTGGCCACGCCGGACGTGAACGTGTGCACGGTGGAGGACCCGATCGAGATGATCTCGCCGGAGTTCAACCAGATGCAGGTGCAGGCCAACATCGACCTGGACTTCGCCAGCGGCGTGCGCACCCTGCTGCGGCAGGACCCGGACATCATCATGATCGGCGAGATCCGCGACCTGGAGACCGCGCAGATGGCGGTGCAGGCCTCGCTGACCGGCCATCTGGTGCTGTCCACGCTGCACACCAACGATGCGGCCTCGGCCATCACCCGCCTGCTCGACATCGGCGTGCCGCATTACCTGCTGGCCAGCACCATCAACGGCATCCTGGCCCAGCGCCTGGTGCGTACCCTGTGCCCGCACTGCAAGCAGCCGCACACCCTCGGGCCCTCCGATTGGGCGGTGCTGGCTGATAGCCATGCTGCATATCCAGATGCCGCCACGCCCTGTCGGCCGGTCGGTTGCCTGGAGTGCCGGCGCACCGGTTTCCTCGGCCGCATCGGCCTGTATGAGTTGCTGCCATTGGGTTCGCGGCTGCGCAGGCTGATCCGCGCGGACATGGATCTGGCCACGTTCGGCCGTGCCGCACAGGCTGAAGGACTGCGAACCCTGCGCCAGGCGGGGCTTGAAAAGGTGGCGCAGGGGCTGACTACAATCGAGGAAGTCCTGTCAGTCCTGCCGCCCCCGGATGAATCCAGCACCGTTCCTGATCATTGAAACCGGCCGCCCGGTGCCGTCGCTGCGGCGCTACGGTCGTTTTCCGCACTGGATCCGCGTCGCCGCCGGGCTGGAAGAACACGAAACGGTGGTGGTCGATGTCGAGCATGGCGACCACCTGCCCGACGCCCGCGCCTTTGCCGGCGTGCTGGTGACCGGCTCGGCCGCCTACGTCACCGATCAGGCCGAGTGGAGCGAGCGCAGCGCCGCCTGGCTGCGCCAGGTGGCCCACGATGGCCTGCCGGTGTTTGGCATCTGCTACGGCCACCAGCTGCTGGCGCATGCGCTCGGCGGCGAAGTGGCCTACAACCCGGCCGGGCGCGAGTCGGGCACGATCGAACTGGCGCTGGACCCGGCCGCCGCGGAGGATCCCCTGTTCGGCGGCCTGCCCAGCCACTTCCCGGCCCACGCCACCCACCTGCAGACCGTGCTGCGCGCGCCCGAGGGCGCCGCCGTGCTGGCGCGCTCGCCGCTGGATGGCTGCCACGCCTTCCGCTGGGGCCGCCAGGCCTGGGGCGTGCAGTTCCACCCCGAGTTCGCCACCCACCACATGCGTGGCTACATCCGCGCCCGCGCCGACTGCATCGGCCGCCACGGCGGCTGCGCACGCAGCATCGAGCGCGCGGTCAGCGCCGCGCCCCTGGCCCGCCAGCTGTTGCGCCGCTTCGTCCGCCAGGCCCGGCAGTCTTCAGCCCAGCCGGTCGCAAAACAGGGATAATCGGCGGCACGGGCACCCGCCCGGCCCCCTTCTGTCCCTTCCCGGATGTCCATGAAAGAGATTCGCAAGCTGCCGGCTTCGGCGGGCGCCCAGTGGTTGCTGGATACGTTCTCGCTGTACCGGCGTGCGCCGCTGCAGTTGGCCCGGATCGGCCTCACCTGGCTGGTGGTCAGCTGGGTAGTCACCCTGCTGTCGACCCTGATTCCGGGTGCGGCGGGCCTGGCCGTGCAGTTGATGACGCTGGCCATTTCGCCGGTGATGTTCGGCGGCATGCTGTATGCGATGGGTGAGATCGACGAAGGCCGTCCCGGCCTCGCCTCGCACCTGCTGCAGCCGATCCGCGACCACCGCGTCAGCCACCTGCTGGTGCCGCTGGCCATCCAGGTGCTGGCGGTGCTGCTGCTGGGCGTGCTGCTGTACCTGATGATCGGTCGGGAAGGCTTTGCCGCCTTCAGCGAGGTCATGACCAGGATGGAACAGATCAGCCGCAGTGGCCAGCAGATCAGCCCGGACGATGCGGCGAACCTGGTGGCCAACCTGCCGGCCAAGCGCATCGCGCTGTGGCTGCTGCTGGTGTTCGTCACCGCCGTGGGCCTGTCGCTGGCGATGTTCACCCAGCCAGCGCTGGTGGTGTTCGACAAGCAGAGCGGCATGCATGCGCTGCGCCTGAGCCTGCAGGGCTGCATCGAGAACATCGTGGCAATGGTCGTGTTCGCGGTGCTGGGCCTGATCGCCGCGTTCTGCGGTTACATCCTGTTCGTCATCGTCATCCAGGTCACGATGCTGATCGGCGGCCCGCTGGCGGCAGCCTTCATCGCCCAGCTGGTGCTGACCACGGTGGTGATGCCGCTGTATGTCGGCGCGGTCTATGCCGCCTGGAAGCAGATGTTCGTCCACCGCGGCAACCGCGCGGCACCGCCGGTGTCGGCCAACGCACCGGCGAACGACGTCTTCCACGCCTGACCTGCACCTGGGTAGATCCACGCCATGCGTGGATGAAACGGACCAACGCGCAACGCCGGGCCATGCCCGGCGTTTCCGTTTCAGGCTGCGGGCTTCTTCACCACTGAAGACGGCACCAGCCAGCGCGCGGCGTGGATGCCCAGCTCGTACAGCAGGCACATCGGGATCGCCAGCATCAGCTGCGACACCACGTCCGGCGGTGTCAGCACCGCCGCCAGCACGAAGATGCCGACGATCGCGTAGCCACGGCCTTCCTTGAACTGCTGCGGCGTCACCCAGCCCAGCAGCACCAGGATCACCATCGCCACCGGCAGCTCGAAGCTGCCACCGAAGGCGAAGAAGATCGCCAGCACGAAGTCCAGGTAGGCGTTCGCGTCCGGGGTGATCGCGATCACTTCCGGGCTGAAGGTGGTGAGGAAGTGGAACACCGCCGGCAGCACCAGGAAGTAGGCGAACGCACAGCCGGTGTAGAACAGCAGCACCGACGACACCAGCAGCGGCACCGCCAGGCGCTTCTCGCGCGCGTACAGGCCCGGTGCGACGAAGGCCCAAAGCTGGTACAGCAGCCACGGCACGGCCACGAACAGGGCGACGAAGCAGGTCAGCTTCAGCGGCGCGAAGAAGGCGCCGGCCGGGTTGGTGGCGATCATCGTCTGCCCGTTCGGCAGCTGCGACACCAGCGGTTCGGCCAGCGTGTTGTAGAGCTTCTGGGTGAACGGCAGCAGGCCCAGCAGCACCACGCCAAAGCCCAGCAGTGCGCGGATCAGGCGCGCGCGCAGTTCAACCAGGTGCTCGACCAGCGAGCTTTCGCCGAAATCATGTTCGCTCATGGCTGGCGCTCCGGCGGAACGGGCGCATCGGCCACGGGGTTGGCGGGCGCATCCGCGGCAAGTTCGGTAGAGGTGGGCGGAATAGAACCGCCGTCCTGCGCCGCTGCGGGCACCGCGGGGTCTTCTGCCAGGTGCGGCGGCGTCTGCGCCTGGGCCGGCGCGCGCACTTCCCGGGCCAGGTCATCGCCCTGCTGCTGTGCTTCGCTCGCCTCGCGGCGCACTGCTTCGCCGCTGGCACGCAGCTGGTTCTCGGTGTCCTGCATGCCCTGCCGCACGTCCTGCATGTGCCGCTTGATCTCCTCGGCCTGCAGTTCGCGCTCCAGTTCCTGCTTCACCGAATCCCACTGGTTGCGGGCGCGACGCACCCACAGGCCGGCGAAGCGGGCCGCCTTGGGCAGGCGCTCGGGACCGAGCACCACCAGGGCGACCACTGCAATCACCAGCAGTTCGCTGAAACCAATATCAAACACCGCAACCGCTCCGGATCAACGCGCGTTGCGGTCGTGCTCGTCCTGCGCGGTGCGCGAGGCGTCCTGGCTGCGCGACTCGTCGCCCAGCTGCGCCGAGGGCTTGTCGTCGTCGCGCATGCCCTTCTTGAATTCCTTCACCGCCGAGCCGAGATCCTTGGCGCCACTGGTCAGCCGCTTGGTGCCGAACACCAACAGAACCACGGCCAGGACAATCAACCAATGCCAGATGCTCAAACCGCCCATAAAGACGCTCGTTACGTAGTGATCAGGCTGTCGAGCATAGCGCACCGGCTGTAAGCCGGCGCGCGTGACGAAAGTCAGTTGCCGCCCAGCGTCTCGGTACGGATCTCACCGTCGCCGACCGGCTGGAAACCCTGCTGCTGCGGCGGCGGGGTCTGCGGCATGTTCTGCAGCGGCGCGGTGGTCGCTTCGGCCGGGGCCGGGACCGGTGCCTGAACAGGCGCCTGGACCGGCGGCGGCGGGGCGCTGGCCGTGCTGCCGTTGCCGGTGCGGTTGTTGCGGGCGGCGTAGGTCGCTTCTTCCAGGCGGTCACGGAAGGCGACCACGTCCATCGACGGCGCACCGGCGGCTCGCCCTTCGAAGATCATCCGCGGCGTGGTGTTGCTGCCGTAGGCATCGAGGTTGGCGGCATCGTCGATCTGCAGGACCGCGCCATCCAGGGCGACGCCGGCGAACAGGCCGCGGGCACGCGACCACGACCAGATCTCGGCCTTCAGCTGGCCATCGGTGGCGGCGGCGGCGTTGCGGCCCACCGGACCGGCGGCCACGCCGGCATCGGCGCCCAGGGTGAACTTGCCGTTGACCAGATTGTCCAGGCTGCGGTCGTTGCGGAACACCAGCACCACGTCGGAGGACTGCACGCCGGCCTGGAAGCCGATGCTGCCGCCGGTGAGCTTGATGAACACCGGGTTCGACCACGCACCATTGGGCATGCGCACCGACATCAGGCCGTGGCCACGGCGACCGCCGATGACCAGACCAGCCTTGATCGTGTCGGGAATGACGATGACCGCGCGGCCTTCGTCGAGCAATTTGTCCGGAATGCCCTGCTCGGGAATTTCCTGGATTTCAGCCAGCACACGCACCGCGTTGCGGGCGCGCTGGTCTTCCTGCGGTCCGGCCATGGCCTGGCTGGACAGCAGGCTGGCGGCGATCAGCAGGGCTTGGATCGGGCGACGCATGGCGGGCTCCAGAAGTCAGTCCATAGGAAGATATAGCAAGTGACTGAAATTAGTAGCGTTGTCATGAATATCCAATGAGCGCGGCCCATTCGGATAAACCCCCTGCATCGATACGATCCAAACCCTGCATCCCGGCGCGGCGCCGGATCGGCGACAATATCGACCATGCTCGACGCACCCGATACCGCCGTGCTGGCGGTCAACCTAGGCACGCCCGAGACGCCGACGGCTCCCGCCGTACGCCGTTACCTGGCTGAATTCCTGTCCGACCCCCGCGTGGTCTCGATTCCGGCGCTGCTCTGGCAGCCGCTGCTGCGCGGGCTGATCCTGCCGTTGCGCAGCGGCCGTTCAGCGGCGAAGTACGCTCTGGTGTGGCTGCCGGAAGGCTCGCCGCTGATGGTGCATACCCGCCGCCTGGCCGAAGCCATGCAGGCGCTGCTGCCCAATCTGCGGGTGCGCCATGCCATGCGCTACGGCGCGCCCGCGCTCACCGCCGAGCTCGACCGCCTGGCCGCCGAAGGCGTGCGCCGCATCGTCGTGCTGCCGCTGTACCCGCAGTATTCGACCACCACCACCGCGTCGATCGAAGACCGCGTCGATGCGTGGCAGCGCCGCCATCCCGGCATCACCATCAGCCTGGTGCAGGATTACTCGGTCGACCCGGACTGGGTCGCCGCCGTCGCCGGCTCCATCCAACGCTACTGGCAGCAGCAAGGCCGTGGCCAGAAGCTGGTGTTCTCCTTCCACGGCATCCCGCAGCGGCTGGCCGATGCCGGCGATCCGTACCCGCAGCGCTGCGAAGCCAGCGCGCAGGCCATCGCCAAGGCACTGGGCCTGGCCGCCGACGAATGGCAGCTCGGCTACCAGTCGCGCTTCGGCCGCGAACGCTGGCTGCAGCCCTACGCCGAGCCCAGCCTGTGGGCACTGGCCGAGGCCGGGGTGAAAAAGATCGACGTGGTCTGCCCCGGTTTTGCCACCGACTGCCTGGAAACACTGGAAGAAGTGGCGATGGGCTTCACCGAGACACTGGCCGAGCGCGGCGCGCAGATGCGCTACATCCCGTGCCTGAATGCCGAGCCCGAACACGCCCGCGCCCTGGCACGCCTGGCCGTGGCATCGCTGGCATGAGCCTGCAACCGTTCGCGATGGACATCGCCGGTGCGCGCGTGGCCGGCCTGCGCGGTGGCCACGCCGGCGGCACCCGCGTGCTGGCCTTGCATGGCTGGTTGGACAACGCCGCCAGCTTCGTGCCGCTGGCCCCGCACCTGCCCGATCTGGATCTGGTGGCCATCGACCTGCCTGGCCACGGCCACAGCGCACACCTGCCGGCGGGCGCGGTCTACACCACGCCGGCAGCGATCACCCACGTGCTCGATGTCGCCGACGCGCTGGGCTGGGACCGCTTCACCCTGATGGGCCATTCGATGGGTGCCGGCATCGCCAGCCTCACCGCGGCGGTCAGTGACCGGGTTGAGCGGCTGATCGCCATCGAAGCACTGGGCGGCCTGCGCGGGCCGGAAGAGGAAACCGCCGACCGCCTGCGCGAGCATGTGACGGCCACCCGCGCCCTGGCCCGGAAGCAGCTGCGGGTATTCCCCGAACTGGCCGCGCCGATCCGCGCGCGGATGATGACCAACCAGCTCAGCGAGGGCTGTGCCCGTCTGCTGGTCGAGCGCGGCGTCGAGCCGGTCGAAGGCGGCTACCGCTGGTGCAGCGACCCGCGGCTGATGCTGCCCACGGCCATCCGCCTCAGCGAAGGGCAGATCGACAACCTGCTGCAGGCCATCGCCTGCCCCACCCAGGTCATCTACGCCACGCCGGCACAGTCCTACTATCCCGAGCCGGGTCGCAGCCAGCGCCTGCAGCACCTGCGCGATGGCCGCCTGGCCGTGTTCCCGGGCAACCACCACCTGCACATGGAACAGCCGGCGCAGATCGCCGAGGTCATCAACGGCTTCCTCGCCAGTTGATGGCGATGCTCCAACGCAACGGCGGCTGAGCGAGGACGGCCGCGCGCGCTTCACTCCACGCGCGCACGGCCGATAGAACAGTTGCGGGCCCCTGCGCCCGCTGTACGCGGGCCCGGTCGGGCCTGCGGCTGTTCGTGGTCCTGCAAGGAAGCCCGCATGCCTGTCTGTCCGCACCGCCGCCCACAGGACGTGGCCCCGGCGCCTGCCATCCGCACCTTTTCCCCCTGCGCAATCCTGGCCCTGCCATCGTTACGCCGTCGTGCGTGCCCGTACGCGGGGCCGTTGCCGTTCGTTGATCCAGGAGTCGTCGATGTCCGTTGCATCCCCCCGCCCGCCCGACCAGGGCCGCCTTCCCTACCTGCAGCAACTGGCACGGCGTGGTGACCGCCGCCTGCTGCTGGGCAGCGCTGCCATGGCCCTGCTCGGGCTTGGCGCTGCATTGAGTGGCCACGGCGGCCTGGCCGGCGTGCTGGCGGCGGCCGTGGTGGTGCCCGCCGCGTGGCTGGGCGGCCCGCACGCGGGCAGGGCGCTGGCCCGCAACGGCCTGGCCGTGATCGTTGCCACGCAGCTGGCCCTGCTCTGCCATCTCGGTGGTCTCAACCCGGCCTTGCCGATCGGCCTGCTGCTGGCGGCGCTGCTCGGCCACCGTGATCGCCCGCCGCTGTGGCTGGCCGGCGCGGTCGGGGTGATTGCCCTGCTGCTGCCGCTGCTGCAGGGCGCGGCGATACTGCCGGCCGTGCTGCACGCCGCAGCGCTGGCCGCGCTGGCCATCGTGCTCGGGCAGACCGCAGCACGCCTGCGCCAGCAGAGCGAAGCGCTCGGCCATGGCCCCAAGCGACTGGCCGCGCTGGCCCGCGCCATCGCCACCGGCGCCGATCTGTCCGCGCACAGCAACGTGCAGGATTACGCCGCAGGTTCACTCGCCCATGCACTGGCCGATACCGCCCGCCACGTGCAGGCGCAGCGGGAGCGGCAGGCACAGGCGCATGCGGACAACGCGCAGATCCGCCAGGCACTGGATGTCTCGCGCACGGCGATGATGATCGCCGACAACGACCACGTGATCCGCTACGTGAACCGTTCGGTGGTGGCCCTGCTGCGCAACCAGCAGGCGACGCTGCGCCAGGCCTTCCCCGATTTCGATGCCGAGCAGCTGGTCGGCAGCAGCATCCATCGCTTCCACGCCAACCCCGAGCGCATCCGCGCCATCCTCAACGGCCTGCAGGTCACCCACAACGGCAAGATCCAGATCGGGCCGGTGCATTTCGCCCAGGTCGTCACCCCGGTGTTCGATGCCCAGGGCACCCGGCTCGGCTTTGCCGTGGAATGGCATGACCGCACCCATGAGCTGGCGCTGGAAAACGCCGTGGCCGGCATCGTTGCGGCCGCGGCCGCCGGCGACCTCGAGCAGCGCCTGCAGGCCGGCGAGGGGGCCAGCTTCCTGGATGGCCTGACCGGTGGCATCAACCAGTTGATGGCCACGGTGGGTGGCACGGTCGAAGAGGTTCGACAGATGCTGGCCGCACTGGCGCGCGGTGAGCTGGACCAGCGCATGGAAGGCGAGTACCACGGCGCCTTCGCCGCCATCCAGCGCGATGCCAACGCCACCGCGACCCAGCTCGCGCGCATGGTCGGCCGCATCCAGCGCAGTGCCGGTGCCATCCGCGGCGCCGCCAGCGAGATCGCCGCCGGCAACGATGCCCTGTCCGAGCGCAGCGAGCGCCAAGCCGCGCACTTGCAGGAAACCGCGGCGTCGATGGAGGAATTGACTGCCACCGTGCGGCAGAACGCCAGCCATGCGCGCCAGGCCAGTGATCTGGCCGCGACCACACAGGACGCCGCGAACGACGGCAACCAGGCGATGCAGCGGGTGGTCGACACCATGCAGGCCATCGAGGCGGCGTCGCGGCGCATCGGTGACATCACCGGCGTGATTGATGGCATCGCCTTCCAGACGAACATCCTGGCCCTGAACGCCGCCGTCGAAGCTGCCCGTGCCGGGGAACAGGGCCGTGGCTTCGCCGTGGTGGCCAGTGAGGTCCGCGTGCTCGCCCAGCGCTCGGCGGCGGCCGCGCAGGAGATCAAGAAACTGATCGACGAAGCCGGCCGTGAAGTGGGAGCCGGCGCGCAGCTGGTGGCCGATGCCGGGCAGCGCATGCAGGGCATCGTCGGCGGCGTGCAGAGCGTGAGCGCGTTGATGCAGGAGATTTCCGCTGCTTCGCAGGAGCAGTCCAGCGGCATCGAGCAGATCAACCAGACGGTCGTGCAGATGGACCAGGCGACGCAGCAGAACGCGGCCCTGGTGGAGGAAGCCACTGCCGCCGCACGCGAACTGCAGGTACAGGCGGGCACGTTGAGTGAAGCGGTGGCGGTGTTCCGCCAGCAGGAAACGCGGGACGTGGCGCTGGCCTGAGGCCGGGCAGTTGCGATGGGCGGGTGCCAACCCTGGTTGGCACCTTGCTTTCCACGGACGCGGTTGCCGTGCCTGTGCCTGTGCCGGCCAACGGCCGGCACTACCGCGTTGCGTGGATCTACATGGGGCCACCCCATCCACGCGCCGGTGCTCTGGTAGATGCCAACCTTGGTTGGCACCGCCCTTCCTGCAGGCGCGGACGCCGCGCCTGTGCCGGCCAGCGGCCGGCACTACCGGTGTTGCTCCGTGCAGTTCATGGGTGCGGCGTGATTAATCACGCGCAAAGAAAAAACCCCGCTGCGCAAGCAGCGGGGTTTTTGGGTATAAACCCTGGCGATGACCTACTCTCGCATGGCTTGAGCCACACTACCATCGGCGCAGCTGCGTTTCACTTCC